>NZ_JBAKAZ010000004.1:0-104929 GCF_038155185.1 Psychromonas aquatilis | reverse complement strand
CTAGCTCCTTTGTAAGAACCTTAATTAGATCACATATTTATCGGAAATGGTATTATGAGGCTTCTTTTGTTACTTTAGCAAGTTCTGGTAGCATCTCATCTAATAAGTACTGGATAGATAAGTAGCTGAAAAATGAGAATGCACCTCCCACTAGATCGCCAGTAAAGTACTCCTTTTTATTTTTATAAAAAGGCATACGTTGTCTGAAAGCTGAAGTGCTAGCTCTTTCAATGGCTTCTTTCGTGGCGAGCCAAACCACAATATCATTATTCAAAATATCTAAACGCTCTTCACTGAATGATGCATAAAAAGCATTTCCTGCGATTTGATCTATTTCCTGTGGAATAATAAAACCAAGATCCATTAAAAATTGTGAGCGTAAATCTTTCGATGCATAAGCACCTGGTTGTTTATTATAATAAAATGCCACTGCCGCTGTTTTATCTTTAAATTCAGGATTATCTAACTTGGCTTGTGTTAGCTTTTGTTTTAAAGCTGTTACCTGTTGCTTAGCTATGCCCGAAAAGCCTAGTGCTGTACCTATTAATAAGTGTCGGACATCCCAAGGAATTGTCCAATCTTCATATTCAGCAGGGGGAGCGAGCACCGGAGCGATAGCAGATAACTTTTGATATTCTTTTTCATTCATCGCTGACGTGACACCAATAATCAAATCAGGCTTTAATGAGGCAATCACTTCATAGTCTAATATTCTAGCTTGGAGTAGGACCGGTTGTGCTTCTCCTAATTTATCTTGTGCCCATGGCCATACTCCATAGGGTTGATTGCCATACCAATCTCGTATCGCTATCGGTTTGACACCAAAAGACAAAACATCATCTTGGTCAACTTGCCCTACAACGACAACTCTTGTTGCTTTCTTTTCAACAGTGAGTATGCCGTATTTATGTTCAATTGTAATCGGGAAAGCAAGTACATTAATACTTAGGCACAGTATTGTTATTCCTAATATCCACTTCATAGTCATTCCTATTTTATGTCTGTTTTTTTATTAATAAATATGCAAATAGTGGGGCCCCCACTAGTGAGGTTACAAGGCCAGCAGCCAACTGTGTTGGAGCAAACAAGGTTCTACCAATTAGGTCTGCTATCAGTACTAAGATTGCACCGGTTAATGCAGTGAGTAATAAGTGATTAGCTGGACCGCTATGAGTGAGTTTACGCGCTAAATGAGGTGCCAATAAGCCAATAAAGCCAAGCGGCCCGACAACTGAAGTGGCAATGGCAGCTGCGGCGACTGATATCGAAAGCTGTATGACCATGGTCTTTCTAAGATTGATGCCTAAGCCTATCGTAACTTCATCTCCTAAGCTTATTACTGACATCACTCTTGCCTGATAAATACCAGCAAATGTGAGTATTAGACATGCAACACCTAATATACTGACATCATGCCAGTTACTATTATGTACACTCCCTGCAAGCCATGATAATGCGGTCATTGCCGATTGTAGGTTACCGTAAGTTAATAGGGTTGAAATGATCGCACTAATAAAGGCTGCGACTCCAATCCCTAATAAAATAAATTTAAGAGGGCGCCCTTTACCACGTAATAGTTGGATCAGAGATGCGATTAAAATGGCCCCTAAAAAGGCTGATATTTCTCGCCAGTCATCGATATATTCAGGAAATAAAATAGTCAGTACAACCACTGCGAGTGCTGCACCTTGACTGATACCAACTAAGCTTGGATCTGAAAGGGGATTACGTGTCATATTTTGTAAAATGGCGCCTGATATAGCAAATAATGCACCGCTTAATATGGCCACTAAACTTCTAGGTAAGCGAAAATCCCAAATAATTAATGATGCTTGCGGATCGCTAATCAATTGTTTCTGAGAAAATAAGCTCAATAATGCATCTTGTAAAGATAATTGATAAGTGCCATTTATTAGACTCAAAAGTAGAATCGATATTAACAGCAATAACAAAATACCAGTAAAAGCTACGGCCAGTATATTTAGCTTAAAGGAGATATGCTGTTTATAGAGACGAATAATTAGCATACTTATCTTACCCTTACTTTTACTAACCAAACAAATAAAGGGGCGCCTATTAACACAGTAATCAGACCCGTTGCTAATTCTTGAGGTTGTATTATCCACCTTGCTAGGCTATCAATGACCAGTAAATAAATACTCCCTAATAAAATAGAGTAAGGAATAATCCATCGATAATCTGCACCAACGATAAAACGCACGACATGCGGTATCACCAAGCCTATAAAGCCGAGTGGCCCAGCTAGAGCAATTGCCGCTGAGGTTAATATTACGACACAAATTAACAGCTGCCATTTTCGTTTGACGGTATTAATCCCTAAACCAATAGCCACCTCTTCACCCATTGCCAATGCGGTTACGCTTGGTGCTAATATTATTGATCCTATCAGCCCTAATATTATCCAAGGAAGACACCAGTATAAGGTTTCAATATGGCTTGCTGTTAGTGAGCCGACTAACCAAGTTCTCATCTCTTCAAAGGTTTGTTGGTCGAGTAGGTGGTGAATCGCTAATAATGCACCAGAGAAAGCAGTGAATGCAGAACCAGATAAAATAAGGCTAAGTGTCGTCATGCCACCGGCGGCGCGTGAGGCAATTAGCCATACGATGATAGCACTAAATAAAGCGCCAGCTGCAGCCACAACAGGTAACCAAATTAAAGAAGCATCATTTACAAAGCTAGACCAATAAACGACAGCTAATGCACCGCCAGTCATCATTCCTAACAGTCCAGGATCTGCTAATGGATTACGCGTGACTCCTTGCATTAGTGCACCAGCAGTCGCTAAGCAAGCACCAACAGAAGCAGCAATCAGTGCGCGAGGGAGGCGAAGCTCCTGAATGATAAGGTGATTAAAATTTTCATCGTTATATGCATAAAAAGATTGTATTAATTCGTTGGTGGAAATGACTTTAGTACCAATTGATAAATGTAAAATCAGCGCCATCACTAACACAATGATCATTATGAGCAGCCCTGTTGAGCTTAACCATTGTTGACGAGTCATGGTTTGCCCTTATCATTAAAGGGCTTGTTAGGAATACAAACTAGCGCGGTTGAATCTGGGTCAAGCATCACTTTTGCATCGAGACCAAATACGGCTGCTAAATTTTCTGAGTTAAACACATTAAGAGGGCTACCTTGTGCATATACTTTACCTTCTTTCATCATTATTAAATGATCTGCATAGGATGCGGCAAGATTTAATTCATGTAATACGAGTACTAAGGTACGTTGATGTTGATGGGCTAGTTTAGATAATAGTTCGAGTAGATCAACTTGCACTTTTAAGTCTAAATAAGTGGTGGGCTCATCAAGTAAAATAATATCGGTTTGCTGTGCTAACACCATTGCTATCCAGCAACGTTGTCTTTGGCCGCCTGATAAGTCAGTGATCATTTTATCTGCTAGCTCGGTGATATTAGCTTGTTGCATTGCTTCATTGACAGCGGCTTCATCTTCAACACTCCACTGTCTCAAAAAACCTTGATGTGGAAAACGTCCTTGAGCAACTAATTCTTTTACTGTTAAACCTTCTGGAGCGATTGGGCCTTGTGGCAGTAGTGCTAACTTTTTAGCCACTTGTTTGGCAGGTTGTTGATGAATACTTTTTTGATTGAGCCTAACCTCTCCGCTCATTGGTGAAAGTACTCTAGCGATACATTTTAATAGTGTTGATTTTCCACAACCGTTAGAGCCAATTAAGACAGTCACTTTGCCTTGTTGGATATTAAGGTCAACGCCTTTTACTATTGGAGTGCTATAACCTACAACGAGCTTGTTTGTGGTTAAGCTAATTTTTGAATCTATCATTATTTTAATTAATAACCATTGTTTGAATATCTGCTGTTTTGTATTTTTGTGTATTATTGTTTTTATGTACTTTAGGGCAATCACTGCAAAGTGATTGATTTACTTTATCAGCAAGACAACAACTTGTTCTAACAAAACTGATTGGTTGATTGTGCTTAATCTTGAGGGCTTTAATAAAGGTACTCGATAACTCCATATGTTTCAGCCATAACTGGGCATGTTGCAGTATTTTTTGATCCGTAAAGTGAGCATTCACATCTTTCACTTTAATCAAGGTCCCAAGTATTAAATCGGCTACAAAGCGGTTTGCATAGTGTGGACGGCAACGTTGAACTGAGTCAAGTTGTTCCCGATAATGTGCAAATAAGGTTTTTAGTTGTTTGGCTGCTTGCGAGATCAATTGCTCTTCTTTATCGACTGTAATCTCCGCACTTTCAAATTTGAAGCCAATGATCGCATTATGCTGTCGCTGTTGTTTAAAGTGATTAAAATCAGGTAATCGCTGTAAGCCATAAATACTGATGAAAGCAATATAGACGGGTTGCCAACATAATAAGTGCCAAGTACGAGCTTGAATGTAGGCATGTCCAGCATCTGGATGTTGTGATTTTAAATCATCTATTAAAGCTTGGATAGTTGATCGATCGCAGGTGCGGCCGGTTAACCATTGATTACCCTGTATTTGTTGCTGTGAGGCTGCCGCAGGATCTTCAAAGCAACCATCCAAATAAGGAATAAATTGCCGGCATAGATCCAGTATCGGGTTTAGGGAGTGGGGCGCTTGTATTGAATTCATCATCATAATTAAAGAGGGCGGCTTGCACCGCCCCTCTGCTTAAAAAGTATAGTTTACTTTCAGTTCAATACTACGATCTTCATTATTCCAACAACTATCTTCGTCATAACAAGTGTAAGAGTCGGTATCAAATAAGTTACTAACGATTAGGTCTGCAGATGCCCCTTCTAATGAAGGTAGCGCATTACCTAATTCATAACCTAGTGAAAGATCTACGATAGTATAGTCAGGTACCATGCCTTGTGTATTGGCTGTGTTTTTTTGCATTTCACCAACATAACGTACACCTGCACCGACTTTACTTCCTCTGAAAATGCCTTCATCTGTTACGTAATTAGCCCATAAGCTAGCAGAATGCTCTGGGTTATATAATGGAGTTGTCCCTTCGTATAACGTATCTTTTGTTACTTCGACATCTAAATAAGTGTAATTAGCTGCAAGGTCTAATGAATCGGTAAGTTGGAATTTACTATCAAACTCTACACCTCGTGATCTAACTTCTCCGATTTGAACGTAAGAATATGTACCAGATCCTACTGTCGTTGGATCAACAGTGACTACGTTTGATTTCACAATGTTGAATAAAGCAACAGATCCAGAAATTGACTCATCATCAGACATATATTTTAAACCAAGCTCGACTTGTTCGCCTAGCTCTGGTTCATAGCCAGATGTATTCAGTGGCTCAAAGCTGGTTGCATAACTAACGAAAGGTGAGACGCCGTTATCTAATTCGTATAATGCACCTACACGATACGATAGGTTTGATTCATCAACTTCGTAGTTTGCGCCGTATGAGGTTCCATTAGATTCATAATGGTCGTAACGTAACCCAGCAATAACAATTAAGCTACCCCATTGCAGTTGATCCTGTGCATAAAGGCCAACTTGTTTACTGTGAATATTATCATCTGAGTAAACAGACTTAGTAAAAGTACTTGGATCAACCATATCGTTATCTGGTGTGAAAGTATTGAAAGTAGAAACACCGTAGGTAGCGTATTCAGCGTTACCGTCTAGTTTTTGTATATCTGCACCGACTAATAGACTATGGTAAACATCGCCTGTTGTAATATCTGCAGATAATTGGTTATCAAAAACAAATCCTTCTGAATCTTCTTCTGTACTATAAAATGCACGGCCAATATCTCCCGTTGTTTGATCATAGCTATAAGAATAAGAATTTTTTTGCTTGAAGTTAGCTTTCATATAACGAAAGTTTTGCATATAAGTTAGGCTGTTTTCAAATTCATGTTGGAATTTATAACCTGCTAATAAGAACTCACGCTCTGTCTCGTTCCAGTTTTTGTCACCGATAGAGTAATCGCTATCATTATCTACTAAAACGGACTCTGGCATTGAAGTGTTGTTGCCAACTTCTGGATCATTTTGGTAATACAGGTTTACATTTAATAATGTTTTATCACTGATATTCCAGTCAATCGAAGGCGCTATAACATAGCGTTCATTACCTGAAAGTGATGTTTGTGTATCATATTGACGTGCTAATCCTACAAACCGGTAATTAAAATCACTGTCGCCAATTTGACCAGCAGAGTCAATGGAAAATTCTTTTAAGTCATCGGTCCCTATTGAAGCGCTTATTATTGTATTGCTTTCAACTTGTGGTGATTTACCAATTAAGTTAACCATACCTCCCGGTGGCATCGCACCGTATAAAACAGAAGTAGGGCCTTTAAATACTTCCACTTGCTGTAATGCAATTGGATCTATCTGTGGTTGTAAATTCCATCCTGATAACGATTGAAGTGATACGCCGTTATAATAACTTTGACTGACATTAAATCCACGAATGTTAAATACATCTAAGAAGGTTGCTTCGGAACCATAATTATTAGTGGTAATACCCGGTGTATATTTAAGTGTTTCACCTAGGGTTTTTACACCACGAATTTCTAGCTGTTGATTATCAATAATATTAATTGCTTGTGGTGTTTCTTCAGGCTCTAATGCCGTTTTTGTTGCAGTGTTACGATAGGTTTTTCCCATTATTGTCATTGTATCTATCGTATCAGATTGTATGCTTTCTTCTGCTGCTGTCACAGAATGCGAAGCTGCCAGTGCAGATGCGATAGATAATGCAAGAATTGAATGCGAGTAGTGCTTTTTCATTAGAACCTCAGTTATTAAAAATCCATTTATTAATGGGAATCATTATCAATAGGTCTATTTTAAAGTACTGATTAAAGCAAAACTTAACAATTTGGGGCATTTTCAAATAAAAATGATTCTTATTTGGGTGTTGGAGAGTAAATAGTCTGAGATAGTTATTTTTTGAGCTTTATTGGGATCCAACATTCCATCGTTGAGTCTTGGCTGTGTATATCAAAACCGGCTTGATAAATTTCTAAATCAAACCCGTGTGATGCTTCATAATGAGATTGTGGCAACCAGCTTGTTAAAAACCATTGTATGGTTCTATCGAGGTAAGCAACTAAGCCAGTGTGAGGGATAACAGCGTAAACCTGTTCTGGAACAGTTAACAAATTATTCGCAGGTAAACCAGCCATATCAGCTTCTTTGATTTTATAGCCAGCCCAATAGGGGGTTGGTAACGAAACATCATTTTGTCTAGTGTCTATGACTCCCATTACTGGCTCTTTAAAGGGCGGAGTAATGCCTGTTAATTTTACCATTTGTTGCCATATGCTTGGGATGACTTTGTTGTAATTTGGTTGCGCAGAAAAAAGACCTTGGATCTCCCCTGATACACCGTATAAATGAAAACTATCAAGGTGTTCAAAACGTATTTGTAATAACCTTTTTTTTATTTCATAGGCTTGGTGTATTGACATAGTTGAGGTGAGTGGGGTTTTTAAACCAATACTTTGACCACGTTTTCGGTAGGTATTTGGAGAACACTTGAAAAGTTGTTTAAATGCACGGTTAAAGCTTACTTCTGAATTAAACCCACAATTAAGTGCAATATCCATAATTCTATCTGTGCTGAGAAGTAATTGTTCAGCTGCGCTGCTTAACTTTATTTCACGTACGTACTGTGCGACAGTTTGATTTGTTTCTTTAAGAAATGTGCGTTGTAATTGCCAACGAGACCAACAGCTTTTTTCTGCTAATGATTCAACAGATAGCGGTAAGTCTATATTCTCATGAATATAATCAAGAAGACGCTCAATTCTTGTAAAGTGTACGTTCTCTGCCAATTGCTTAGCTCACCCATATTAAAAAGTTAATGTTAAGTCAGTATAAGTGATCATGGTGTTACTCCCTAATATAATGTATGAATTAATATGTTATATATTCATCAATAATATTTATAAATTAACGTTTTTATCAAGCGCATTATTTAGTGAGTTAAAAGATTCAAGATAAACGTTAAGAGAAGAGGTAATGGTAAAAGTAGATTTACTAAAGGTTTCGATTTAAGATTTCTTAATTAAGGGGAAATCAAGTAAAGCACTCAAGTAAAGTACTCAAGTAAAGTACTATGGAGTTATGAGTTAATCATTTTCAAATACTCACTTTTGCCTTCTATAACCATATAATTCCAATATAAATAGTGAGAAGGTAGATGTCTCAAATTACTACATTAGAACAATTAACTGCACTTTATCCGTCACCACATCCTTTTACCTTGAGTAAGGCGGTACCAGAACTTGAACCTCACTCAATAACCTTTATTGAACATTGCCCTTTTATAATGATCTCAAGCGTCGATGAAAATGGCTTTATCGATAATTCTCCACGAGGAGGAGAGGCTGGGTTTGTTAAGATACTCGATGCGCAGACAATTGCCTTCACGGATAGCCCTGGTAATAATCGCCTTGATACTTTAAGAAATATACTAGCACGCCCGCAAATTGGTATTTTATTAACCATCCCAGGTATCGAAGATATTGTACGTATCAAAGGCACAGCGACTCTTCATAGGGACCAGACATTATTGGATCTGTGTTTAGATAATATGAAACCAGCAAAACTTGTTGTAAAAGTGAAGATAGAAGAAACTTTTTTCCATTGCCCCAAAGCGATAAAGAAGGCAAAACTTTGGGAGCAATCGTCACATGTAGAGCGAGATTTTCTTCCCCCTTTATTACAATTGATTAAAGAGCAAAAAAGCTTTTTTAATGGAATGAAATAGAATATATATTGAACTTCGTGTAAAAAACGCTGAAATTTATAGAAATATTGACGGAACCTAAGAAATTACATGTTTTCTACTTGTTGAGTTCAATGACTTTGTTATACTTCCCAAAAATCTACTATTTACTTTATATTACTTGATATCAATCATGTCAGGTTTTGAAAAACTAAAGTAGCAATTTTAGTTTTACCATCGTTATCCCTAATAAAGGTTATAAAATTTTGGATATTAAAAGTTTTCAGCTCACACAATTACGACCAACTGATCATCAGTTGCGCTCGAGTGCGCGAAATACTTTATATAAACAAAGATTTTTTTCTCTCTCACTTATATTCTTACTGAATACCATAATGGTATTTAATGGCATCAAACAAGATGGCAGTGAATTAAAAGAATTAATTAATGGACATTTCTTATCTAGCTTCTTATTAGGAAGCACTTTAGGCTTTCTCTTTTCGCCTTTGATGTCTACCCCATTAGTAATTGGCTTATGCTGGTTATTTTTTATCTTCTTCCCTGTTCGACGCATTGCTATTGTATTACGTAAAACCGCGTTGGCATTCAGAGAAACGCTACAATCATTTATTGGTCTTAACGTACATGGTTGTCGTGCTCCTCCGCACGTGAGCGGTTAAGTGCTAATGATGACTGATTTTTTAGTCATCATCATATTAGCGTTTAACCAATTACTTAAAATTCTCATACTTTTTATGACGTTTATTAGTTGTGTAAAGTTCCTTGAGAACCCCCTTGAATTGTTGTTTTTTTAAAAACAGCTTATTTTAAATTTAGGTTAGTAGGATAGTCCATTGTTAATTCGAAACCTTTGTAAAATAGCCATAGCTAGCGTAGTACTGATTCTGTCAGGCTGTGAAGGCGGCGTACTTGATCCAAAAGGGCAAATAGGTGTTGATGAGAAGAATCTTATCATTATCGCCACTGTGCTTATGTTGCTTGTTGTGATCCCCGTAATTGTGATGACTTTATATTTCGCATGGAAATATAGAGATTCACGAACCCATGAAATCTATGCTCCTAAGTGGGCTCACTCTACAAAAATTGAGGCTGTTGTATGGGCAGTTCCAATTATTATTGTACTGATTTTAGGCGTGATTACTTGGGAGTCTACACATCGTTTAGACCCTTATAAACCGCTTGAAGGCAGAGGTGAGCACATCACTGTTGAAGTAGTATCATTGAACTGGAAATGGTTATTTATTTACCCTGAGCAAGGAATTGCAACGGTAAATGAATTGGTATTCCCTGCCAATGTACCACTTGAGTTTAAAATTACTTCTGAAGGCACGATGAACTCGTTCTTTATTCCGCAATTAGGTAGCCAAATCTATTCTATGGCTGGTATGCAGACTAAATTGCATTTAATTGCTGATGAGCCGGGTACATTTAAAGGTATTTCTGCAAACTATAGTGGTGCAGGTTTCTCTGGTATGAAATTTAATGCGATTGCTACACCAACTCAAGCTGGTTTTGATGAGTGGGTTGCTAACATTAAAGCTCAAGGTAATAAACTAACTAAAGAAAGTTACTATGAGTTAGCTGAACCTACTGAAAAACACCCTGTAACTTATTATGGTGATGTGGAAAAAGATTTATTCCATACTATTATGATGAAATTCATGGTGCATATGGCTGGTCACGATAGTGTAGAAGATATGAAAGGCATGGATCATAAGCATTCAGAGCATGCTGATCATTCAGAACACTCAGAGCATGCTGGTCATTCAGAGCATTCAGGTCATGCTCAGCACTCAGAGCATTCAGAACATTCATCTCACACCAAAGGCGAGGAATAATCATGTCGTTTTTAGGCAAAATTACTTTAGATGCAATCCCGCTTCATGATCCCATTCTTGTGGCGACCATGATAGGTATTGCACTAGGGGGCCTTATTCTATTAGGGCTTATTACAAAATATAAGAAATGGGGCGTGTTATGGCACGACTGGATCACTTCAGTTGATCACAAACGCCTAGGTGTCATGTACATCATTCTTGCATTAATCATGTTATTCCGTGGTTTCAGTGATGCAATTCTGATGCGTTCACAATTAGCACTGGCAACCAATGGTTCTCCTGGCTATTTACCGCCAGAGCATTACGACCAAATCTTTACAGCGCATGGTGTTATCATGATCATCTTTATGGCAATGCCATTCATGGTTGGTCTAATGAACATTATCTTGCCACTTCAGATTGGTGCACGTGATGTAGCATTTCCTTTCTTAAACAACTTAAGTTTTTGGTTAACAGCCAGCGGTGCAATCTTAATGAATATCTCTTTGGTATTCGGTGAATTTGCTAAGACTGGTTGGGTTGCTTATCCTCCGCTATCGGAGTTGACCTTTAGCCCTGGGGTGGGGGTCGATTACTATATTTGGGCCTTGCAGATATCGGGACTGGGTACCTTGTTAACTTCTGTTAACTTCCTAGTTACTGTATTTAAAATGCGTGCTCCTGGTATGACGCTAATGAAAATGCCTATTTTCACTTGGACTTGTACTTGGGCAAACATCTTAATCGCTGCTTCATTCCCAATTTTAACAGCTGTATTAGCGATGTTGACACTTGACCGTTACTTGGATTTCCACTTCTTCACCAATGATCTTGGTGGTAATTCAATGATGTACATCAACTTGTTCTGGGCATGGGGACATCCTGAAGTATATATCTTAGTGCTACCTGCATTTGGTATATTCTCAGAGATTATCTCTACCTTTACAGGCAAGCGTTTATTTGGTTACAAATCAATGATTTACGCGAGTGGCGCAATTTCCATTCTCGGTTTCATTGTTTGGTTACATCACTTCTTTACGATGGGATCGAGCGCCAATGTAAATGCCTTCTTTGGTGTGATGACGATGATCATTGCGGTACCAACGGGTGTTAAACTATTTAACTGGTTATTTACTATCTACCGTGGTCGTTTACGTATCACAGTACCAGTATTATGGACACTTGGTTTTATGGTGACATTTACTGTTGGTGGTATGACCGGGGTACTTCTTGCAATTCCAGGTGCTGATTATGTATTACATAACAGTTTATTCCTAATTGCTCACTTCCATAATACGATTATCGGTGGTGCTGTATTCGGTTACCTAGCTGGTTTCTCTTTCTGGTTCCCTAAAGCAATGGGCTTCAAGCTTAATGAGAAATGGGGCAAAGTCTCTTTCTGGTGCTGGATCGTTGGTTTCTTCGTGGCGTTTATGCCGTTGTATGTACTTGGTTTCCTAGGTATGACACGACGTCTAAACCATACAGATAACCCTGAGTGGAACTTCTGGCTATACTTAGCTGCTGTTGGTGCGATTATTATTCTGTTCGGTATCGTGGCGCAAGTAATTCAATTAATTGTGAGCTTTAGAGATCGTGAAGCACTTGATGATAAAACAGGTGATCCATGGAATGGTCATACACTTGAGTGGGCGAGCACGTCACCACCACAAGCGTATAACTTTGCTGTGATTCCACATGTTGATGATATTGATGCATGGACAGATATGAAAGAAAAAGGTAAAGCTTACCTTTCTCAATCAAGTTACAGTCCAATTCATATGCCTAAGAATACATCTGCTGGTGTGTTAATAGGTGCAACATTAACTGTGTTCTGTTTTGCAATGGTTTGGCACATCTGGTGGTTAGCTGGTGCAGGTCTTATTGGTGCAATTGCTGTGTTTATCCAACGTTGTTACAGCAATGACGTAGATTACTACGTACAGCCTGACGAGATCCTTAAAACTGAACAAGCATTTAATTTAAGTGGCCGTGAAGGAGTTAAAGCATGAGTACACTTTCAGCAGATTTAGCATCTACTAAGGTAGATGCTGCATCAACACATGATGGTCATGACGATCATCATGACACATCAGGCGATACGGTATTTGGCTTTTGGTTATACTTAATGACCGATTGCCTATTGTTTGCCTCGTTCTTTGCTACTTATGCTGTGTTATTTATGAACACAGCTGGTGGTGTGTCAGGTAAAGATATTTTTGAACTTGATTTTGTTGCTGTGGAAACAGCAGCATTATTGTTAAGTAGTATTACTTTTGGTTTTGCAATGATTGCAGCGCAAGGCCAAAAGAAAGCATTAACACTAACTTGGTTATTAGTAACGTTTTGTTTAGGTGCTGTGTTTATCGCGATGGAAATCTATGAATTCCATCACCTGATTGTTAACGGTCACGGCCCACAAACAAGTGCTTTTTTAAGTTCATTCTTTGCGCTAGTTGGTCTACATGGTTTACATGTAACAGCTGGTTTAATCTGGATGACTATTATGATGATTGAAGTTGCACGCCGTGGTCTAGGCAAAGCAACAGTGACACGTTTAAGCTGCTTAAGCTTATTCTGGCACTTCTTAGACATCGTTTGGATTTGCGTATTTACCGTTGTTTATTTAATGGGGGCAATGTAATGAATCAAGAAACACATCATGATGAGTCACACGGTACTGTTAAAAGTTACCTAATTGGCTTTGTCCTATCGGTTATTTTAACTGCTATTCCTTTTTACATGGTAATGGGCGGTGATTTTTCAAAAATAACGACGGTTTGGACAATTATTACCTTAGGTATTATTCAGATTTGGGTGCATTTAAAATACTTTTTACACCTGAACTTTATTACTGAAGACGGACGTGCAAATACCTTCTCATTTCTATTCAGCGCGCTCGTTATCATTATGGTAGTTGGCTTGTCTGTTTGGATTATTTACGAATCAAACGCAATGATGATGCACTTCTAGTAGTGCATTTTCAATAAGAGGTTAGAGATGTTTCGTCGTTATCTAAGTGTAACTAAACCTGGCATTATCATGGGTAACCTCATCAGCGGAGCGGGTGGTTTTCTACTTGCTTCTCGTGGTGATGTAGACCTGTGGTTAATGTGCGCCACGTTAGTTGGTTTATCACTGATCATAGCATCGGGTTGTGCAATCAATAACGTGATTGATAGGGATATAGATGTGGTGATGGCTCGAACTCGTAAGCGAGTTACCGTCACCGGCGAAATGTCAGCGTTTACTGCGTTGTCTCATGCCGCGGTCTTAGGCGTAATTGGTTTTGGTTTGTTAATTACCTATACAACACTCGCTGCTGTATTCTTTGCTTTATTTGGTTACTTTATCTATGTAGTTGTTTACAGCTTATACATGAAGCGTAAATCAGTTTATGGCACATTTGTAGGTAGTTTGTCTGGAGCAGTACCGCCAGTTGTTGGTTACTGTGCTGTTACAGGCGTGTTTGATATGGGAGCGGTGATTTTATTAGTGATGTTTAGTTTGTGGCAAATGCCTCATTCTTACGCTATTGCTATTTTCCGTTTCAAAGATTATCAGGCTGCAAATATTCCAGTTTTACCAGTATCGCATGGTATTGATAAAGCGAAGCGTCACATTGTTATATACATCGCAATTTATGCATTAGTTGTGATGTTATTGCCACTTAATGGTATTACTGGCTCAGCGTTTATGGCTGTAGCTTGTACGACTAGTTTGTGGTGGTTATTTATGGCATTACGTGGCTACCGTCGTGATGTTGATATTGTTGGTTGGGCACGCCAAGTGTTTGCCTTTTCAATCGTCAATATTACTGCGTTAAGTATCGCCATGGCGTTAGATTATCAAAGCATTGCACCACAAGTGATTAATTTTTAATCATAGGTTTCAATACATTGAAAAGGCCTTGAGTAATATTACTCAAGGCCTTTTTTTTACTTTAAAATTAATTGCGATTATTGGTGGTCACTTAGTGATGGTACTTTTATTATAGTAAAATACTTTAGCCAAGAAGAATTAGTTATCCTTTTTACTTACTTATACTGCTAAGTAATTATTTCCTACCGCTATAATCAGCCATATTACTAGCTTACCCGATTTATGATCATTTCTAGTTTTATGCAGATCTCATCGCTTTTACTATCAAATCTACTTGTCGGTGAAGCGAATATCGCGCTATATAAAATGCTATTTAGCTAAGTTTTGATTGAGGCTATTACAGTATAGAAAGAAGGGGACACTGCCTCACTTAAGATAAAACTAAGCGGAGTAAGCCTCTACAGCAGAAAATATCAGAGAGTATCGATAGTTCTGATTAAGTACCTTTGTAGGCTCACCTAGCGTGAGTTAGGGCTGCGTTTATATTCGTCATTTTTATCTATTTTCCTGCGATTTTGATGGTGAAGGCTGTCTCATAAAATTCTCTAATTTTTAAGGAGGAGTCTAATATGGCACTGTATAAAGTAGTATTTATCTAAGTGGTAATTGAGGTAGTTAAAGACTGGAAATACAAGGTTTTGCACCGCTTCACTTTCAGGTAAAGCTTAGCGGCGCTACGCCTCTACAGCATAAATGTTGCTCGCACCTGCGTGGCATTGACAATTATCTACACAGGTTATTGATTGTGGTGTATAAGCTTATTTAGCGTGATTAAGTGCAGCCTTTATATCTGTAATCTTTATCTGCTTTTCATCGATTTTCAGGTATGCAACTGCTTCAGTAAATACAATCGTAGCTTCAATGACGCCTGGCATATTAATTAATTGTTCAGCCACTTCGCCAGCTTCCTTTTCAGTTTTAACATCAATAGCAAAGCTAACGTTTTTAGATTTTTTAAGTGCTTTCATCCCCAGCGAAACAGTAAACCAAACGGCACTGATTAAAGCCATCACTAGGAAAATAGCTTGCTCACCAAACTTACTCGCCACAAAGCCGCCTAAGACGCCACCTGTGAATGCACCTAAGAACTGACTACTTGAGTAAATACCCATCACACTACCTTTAACCCCAGCGGGTGCAATGCGTGACAAAATAGAAGGCATGCTCGCCTCTAAATAATTAAAGGCCGCAAAAAACATGACAATTAATAAAATTAGCTCTTCAAGGCTGCTTGGTAAATACCATAAAAAGAATAAAGAGATAGTTAATAATAAAACAGCACCTGACAACATTTGCTTTTCTTTCTGTTTTTTAATCGCCCAAATCATAAATGGCACCATCAAAAAGAAAGACCCTATCAAAGTGGGCAGATAAAGTTGCCAATGATTTTCAAGCGCTAACCCATTTGCTACAAACTGTTTAGGTAAGGTAATAAAGCAAGCTGTCATTGCCATATGCAGAGTAAAAATACCGAAATTTAATCGTGATAATTGTGAGTCAACAATTAACTTCTTCAATTGCGAGGGTAATGCAACAGAGTCGCCTCGCGGGCCTTTATTTACAGAAGAGGGTACAATGAATTGGATTAACAGCATTGCAAATACTGTTAAGATGGCAATACACCAAAATAAACCACTTAAGCCAAAGTCCTCTGCAACTATCGGACCTATTATCATGGCAACAGTGAAAGAAAGGCCGATAAACATCCCTATGGTTGCCATCACTTTAGGACGTTGCTCTTCACGGCTTAAATCTGCTGCTAAAGCCAGTATGGCGCTGGCAATTGCCCCTGTACCTTGTAACGCTCGACCTAATACAACACCGTAGATGGTATCGGACATAGCTGCGACAATGCTGCCTAAAAGAAAAATGAGTAAACCAATTAATATAACCGGCTTACGTCCATATTTATCAGATAAAATTCCCATTGGGATTTGAAACATCGCTTGGGTTAATCCATAGGCGCCAATGGCTAAGCCAATCCAAATAGGGCTATAGCCCTGTAATTGCTCTCCATAAATTGCAAAAACAGGCAGGATCATAAATAAGCCAAGCATACGAAGACCGAACACAGCAGCTAGCGAAATGGCCGCTTTTTTTTCAATATTATTTAAACCAGAAGCACTCATAAAATCTTTAACTCAAATTGTGGTAGCCCTTTGATAGGGAGAATTGTCAGAAGTAAAAGGGTGGCATACTTTACCATGTAAATAGTAGCAAGTAACTACAACACAACGGGTTAATTATTTGCCAACTTCATGACAAATTCTTGTTACAAGTAAAGTTAGCGGTAGTCGTTCTGGTTATTTTCTTAGCGGTTAAATTATTTTATCAAGTTAAGTATGCGCTTGAATTCAGGTGCTCGACAATCTTTTACTAGCTCGTATAGACACATTTCTAAGCCAGATAATTCAACACCATGAGCGGTTAACTTATTAATACCTAGCTGGTTGTTATTTTGCGTTCGAGAAGAAATACAATCATGAACTAATTGTACCTGGTAGCCGATCTCTACTAAGCCGAGCGCCGTTTGATAAACACAAATATGCGATTCGATACCGCATATTAACCATGTCTCTACATTAGCTTGTTTAACTTCTGTGACGAACTTTTCTTCTGCACAACCGTTAAAGGTAAATTTAGAAATAGTAGGCACATTCTTTAATAATGCCTGAAGTGGTTCAACCGTGGGGCCTAGCTTTAGTGGATTTTGTTCAAGACAGATGAGCGGAATATTTAATACGAGTGCGCCTTTAATTAACTTTGTATAGTTAGTGATAAGGGTTTGATGTTGGTACACTGTATTAGCCAGTTTACCTTGAATATCAACAATAATTAGGCCAGTGTTTTGTTTATCTAACATTGCATGTTCCCATATCAAAGGTGGTTATTCTGGTGTTGTCACGTTATCGTGTGTAACCGTTAAACTATAACGATATAATTAACATCATGCCGTGATTTCCTTATAAGTTATTAATGTAAAACGGTAGCTCACCTCAACGTTAAGATCAGGAGATATATTATCAAAGACATTAAGATTACTGTTTTAACATCATCTTTTTTAAAGGGCGGAACATCTGGAGCTTCCTACTTTGATGAAATGCAATATTCGCTCGAAGATTATAATGGCCTGTTCATTACGGACAGACAAGATGCATTGAATTTTCGTTATCGCATTAGTGAGCCTGGTTATTTTAGCTCATGGCATATCGCTGGTGACCCGACGTTAATTATTATTCGTTCAGGTACCTTGCGCTTAACCGTAAGGAATGGTGAGTATAGAGATTTTTCTGCCGGTGAATTATTTATAGCACAAGATGCTTTACAAGAAGATGAGTCTTTTGATTCGGCATTACATGGTCATACAGCAGCGCTGATTGGTGACGAAAAGTTGCAAGCCGTACATATTAAACTAGCGAATAAAGTGCTTTGCAGTAACTAATGATTGAGTCATCAATCGATAGCCTGTGTTTTGGTGGTGTTATTGTTTGTGATAACTTTTACCGTTGTCGAGTTTAATTTAAGTTATGACAAATCAGACGCAGTAAGTTAAGCCTGTTATGATAAATAATGCTTTTCAATGGCTAGCTTAAAGTCTCACTAATAGGCCATACATATTCAATATAAATAGGGTAGTTTAATGACAAACGAAACAATTAATCTTGGGGTTTCTTTTGATAATAGTTACGTAAAACAGATGGATGGGTTTTATGCGCAAGTAAGTGGTGATGTAGCACCCGCACCATCTTTAATTGCATTAAATAAACCTTTAGCTGCAATCTTAGGTATTAATAATGTAAACCAACAGCAATTAGCGGAAGTTTTTTCAGCGAGTGCTTTACCAATGGGGGCACAGCCTATTGCTCAAAAGTATGCTGGGCATCAATTTGGTAGTTTTAACCCTGGATTAGGTGATGGTCGAGCTTTATTACTAGGCGAGGTAATTGGCAATGATCAGCAACGTTACGACATTCAATTAAAAGGATCAGGTCGTACTCCGTATTCACGTGGTGGAGATGGTAAAGCAGTATTAGGTCCTATTTTAAGAGAGTACTTAATCAGTGAAGCAATGCACGCGATGAATATTCCAACCACACGAGCATTAGCTGCAGTGAAAACCGGTGAGAAAGTGATGCGAAGTGGCGTTAAAGAAGGTGCTGTTATTGCTCGGGTGGCTTCAAGTCATCTACGTGTTGGTACTTTTCAAGCTTTTGCTCATGACCCTGAGATGATTAAGCAATTAGCCGATTATTGCATTCAACGTCATTATCCAGAAGTATTACAAAGTGAAACACCTTACTTAGATTTTTTAATTGCAGTACGAGATAAACAAGCGTTATTAGTAGCAAAATGGTTATCAGTGGGTTTTGTACATGGGGTGATGAATACCGATAACATGACTATTTCAGGTGAAACAATTGATTATGGTCCGTGTGCATTTATTGATAATTATGATGCAAATGCCTTATTCAGCTCTATTGATGCAAATGGCCGTTATGCCTTTGAAAATCAGCCGCCTGTTGCACAGTGGAACCTCGCTCGTCTAGCAGAAACAATACTAACCTTGATTGATCAGGACGAACAACAGTCAATCGAAAAAGCGACACAAGTGATCAATGATTTCACCGTTTCTTACCAAGCGTTTTGGCTAGCGAATATGCGTGAAAAAATTGGTTTATCAACGGCAGCAGAAGGCGATAGCGAACTGATTAATCAGATGCTACAAGCGATGCAAAATCAGCAAGTTGATTATACTTTATTCTTTAGATCGCTTGCGCATTCTCTTAAGCATGGACAATATGTAGTAAGTCAGTTATTTACGGATACGCGTTTGTTGGATGAATGGTATAGCTTATGGCTTGCTCGAATTAATAAAGAGTCAATCAGTGTCGAGCAGCGCATTAAAAATATGAATCAAGTTAATCCGTTATACATTCCACGTAACCATCTTGTTGATGAAATGATTGTCGCTGCTGAAGCAGGTGATCTGAGTTATTTTGATAAGTTAATGCTGGCTGTCACAAATCCTTATCAGGCAGCCGATAACATGGAAAAATATGCTCAAGCGCCTAATAATGGCAATAATACTTACACGACTTATTGCGGTACTTAGTTAGCGATTAAAGTACTCAATTAAATGATCGATCGCCAACCTAGCCCTTAAAGGCAAGAAATGGCGATCTTGATAAACTATCCAGCTATGAGAATCTTTTCGCCAATAATTTTCTAAGATAGGTGTTAGCTTTTTCTGTTCCACTGATTTTAAAAAATTATGTTGTGGCATATAAGCGATACCCAGTCCTTGCTCACATGCTTCAAGTACAGCTTGAGCATTATTGCTTTTCCAGCGTCCTTTTACTTTTATGTTTTCAGGGGTTCCCTGGCAATTAAACTGCCAGTGTTCGTTGTTGGAGATAATACAGCTGTGGTCTTTAAGATCATACGGATCTACTGGCGTCCCATATTTACTTAGGTAACTGCTACTGGCAACCGCCATCATCGGATGCGCTAATAACCTGCGCGCCACTAGGCCTGAATCTTCTAACTTTCCATAGCGAATGGCGAAATCAATACCATCTTCAATTAAGTTTACTCTGCGACTATTGAAATCAATCTCAATGGACAGCTCGGGATGGAGTAGTGCAAACTGCATCAATGCTGGAGCAACCTCTTGCTCAGCAAAGGAACCGGCTGCGCTCACGCGTAATGTACCAACTAACTTAAACTGTTGCGCATTAATTTGCTCATTTGCTTGTTGTAACCCAGTGACCAGTTCACGACATTGTTGATAATAGCTTTGCCCTGCAGATGTTAAGCTCACTAATCGAGTGGTTCGCGCGAACAAAGCACAGCCCAGCCTTTTTTCTAATTTAGCTATTTGCCGACTTACATGACTGGTACTACAGCCAAGTTGTTTTGCTGCCGTTGAAAATCCTTGGCATTCCGCGACACAGACAAACTCAATTATTCCATCGAAACTATCCACTGTTACCCTTATTTATTGTTGCTATATTGCAATAGTAATTTGTCATTTATCTATATTGTTGTCAATGAGTATGAGGTGTAGTATTAAAGATTCAATAAATAAAGCAACGAGGTAGAAAATGAAAAAAATATTAATACCAGTAACAAATCACCCGACTCTTGGTACAACAGATCAAGAAAACGGAACCTTTTCACCTGAGTTGACACATGCCTTAGCTGTTTTTTTAAAAGCTGGTTTTGATTATGAGTTGATTTCCATTAACGGCGGCGCAGCACCTATCTATGGTACTGATATTGAAGACGATGACGTTAATACAAAAATATTAGATGATCAGCAGTTTAAACAAAAATTAAACAATACTATTGCAGTATCAAAGGTTAACATCGATGATTATGATGCTATCTTCTATCCTGGTGGATTTGGCTTATTATCTGACTTAGCAGTTAACCAAGAAGTCGCTGCACTAAGTGCTAAACACTATGAAAACGGCGGTATTATTTCCGCTGTCTGTCATGGTCCGGGTGCTTTATTACCGATAACCCTAAGTAATGGTGAAAAATTGTTAGCGGACAAATCGGTCACTGGATTTACACGTGAAGAAGAAATTGATTATGGCACTATTGAGCATATTCCATTTCTATTAGAAGAAGCTTTAGCACGTAATGCTGCGCGTTATAATAAAGTGCAACCTTGGAATGTCTTTGTCATTGAAGATCAACGTCTTATCACAGGGCAAAACCCTGCAAGTGCTCATGCAGTCGCTGAAGCGGTAGTCAACGCACTAACTAAATAGATAAAGTAGCAATAATAACAATTTTACCTTAATTTTTTTGGAGTAAAGAATGTCTGTAACCGAAAACGAACTACTGAGTCCTGTGATCATTGGTAGCCTGGAATTACCTAACCGCGTTGTAATGGCTCCATTAACACGTACTCGAGCACCACAACATCAACCAAATGCATTAATGGCTAAATATTATGCTCAACGTGCTTCAACAGGTTTGTTAGTGACTGAATGTACAATGGTTCGCGAAGGAACTTCTTCTTTTGGTGATGATCCTGGCATTTATTCAGCACAACAAATTGAGGGTTGGAAATTAACAACAGAAGCAGTTCATCAAGCTGGTGGACGTATCTTTATGCAAATTTGGCATGCAGGACGTGCAGCACACCCTTTATTGAATGATGGTAAAGAAGCTGTTGCACCAAGTGCAATTGCAATTGATGATGTTACTCATACACCTGAAGGTAAAAAACCTTACACTGTGCCGCGTGCTTTAACTGTTGAAGAAATTAAAGAGATTGTTGCAAGCTTTCGTCAGGCTGCTGTTAATGCGAAAGAAGCTGGCTTTGATGGTGTAGAAATACACGGTGCCAATGGTTATTTAATTGACCAATTCTTACGTGAAAGCGCGAACCAACGTACAGACCAATATGGTGGTTCTTTTGAAAACCGTTCACGTTTTTTAAGAGAAATCATTGAAGCTGTCACAGATGTATTAGGCAGTGAGCGAGTTGGCCTGAGGTTATCACCATTAAATAGCTTTAATAGCATGAAAGAAAGCGATCCAATTGCATGGACAGCTTATCTTTCTGATATGTTGAATAAATATAACCTAGCTTACTTACACTTAATGCGTGCTGATTTCTTTGGGTTACAAGAAGCTGATGTAGTGCCTATTGCTCGTGAACATTATCAAGGTCACTTAATGGTGAATATGGGTTATACACCACAAGAAGCCAATCAAGTGATTAAAAATAAACAGGCGGATAGCGTCGCATTTGGTACTGGTATTTTAGCAAACCCAGACTTTGTTGAACGTGTTAAACAAGGTGCTGAATTTAATGAGCCAGACCAAACTACTTTCTACACACCAGGTGAAGAAGGTTATACGGACTATCCATTTATGAAAGATGTCTCTTAATCGTTTATTAAAACGATTAATTGCTTTTGATTTAAGCTGATTGATAAGGCGTTAAGCATTTTTTGCTTAACGCCTTTTTTATTATTTACTCGCTTAGTAAGATCGTTACTGTTTTTGCTATGCCATGATAGATGACGATAAAGCCTACTCTCTAAAAACAATTAATCCTTGTTATCGATGATAAATAAAAAGAGCGACATAAGCCGCTCTTGTTGATACTGATTATGCTCTTTATTGGTATTTAGTCAGCGGGTTTTGGCTTCGGTTCCGACTTAAATAATTTTACAATCATAACAAAGAAAAGCGGCGCGAAATACATGACCAAACAAGTCGCTGCAATCATTCCACCCATCACTGATGTCCCCAATGCATTTCGTGCATTAGCCCCAGCACCTGTACTCAGTACCAGCGGTAATACACCTAAAACAAAGGCAAGTGAGGTCATCACAATAGGACGTAGACGCATTTCACATGCATGAATTGTCGCGGTAATAAGATCAACACCTTTATCGTATTGCTCTTTCGCAAACTCTACGATCAAAATTGCATTCTTAGCCGTTAAGCCGACAGTCGTTAATAAGCCGACCTGGAAGTAAACATCATTCTCAAAGCCTCTTAATAAGATTGCTGTTAATGCGCCTAATACCCCTAAAGGAACCACTAGAATAATGGCTAAAGGAATGCTCCAGCTCTCATATAACGCGGCTAAACAAAGGAAAACCATTAAAATAGAGATACCGTATAAAATAGGGGCTTGGTTACCAGCTTCTATTTCTTGGTAGGAAGTACCAGTCCAGCTTACCTGTACATCACTAGAAATCTCAGCTGCAAGTTTATTCACTTCTGCCATTGCATCCCCGGTACTGTAACCATCTGCAGCTTCTCCTAATACCTCTAAAGCTGAGTTACCGTTATATCGAGATAGTTGTGGAGAACCTACGCCCCAATGCGAAGAAGTAAAGGCTGAAAAGGGCACCATTTGTGACTGGCTGTTACGGACAAACCAATGCTGTAAATCTTCAGGGCTCATGCGGTACGGTGCATCGGCTTGAATATAGACTTTCTTGGAACGGCCTTTATCAATAAAGTCATTTACATAAGATGATCCCCAGGCGATAGATAAGGTATCATTGATATCACTAATACTCAGACCATATACTTTGGCTTTTTCATAATCAATATCTAGGTAGAACTGTGCATTATCCTCTAAGCCATTGGCGCGTGTTCTTTGTAAAACAGGGCTCTCTGCCATTTTAGCCAGTAGTTGATTACGTATTTCTACTAACTCGCTATGACTGATGCCGCCAATATCTTCAAGAAAAAAGTCAAACCCTGTTGAAGTCCCCAACTCGCGAATAGCAGGGGAGTTGAAAGCAACAATCGACGCTTTTTTATAACCAGAGAAGTAAGCCATACTGCGTTGGATAATTGCATTGACATTGGTTTCTTCAGAGGTCCTTTCAGACCAATCTTTTAATCCGATGAAAGCCATACCAGCGTTTTGTCCAGATCCTGCAAAGTTAAAGCCAGAAACACTAAAAACAGTGTTAACAGTGTCACTTTCATTTTCTTCAAAATAGTTTTTAACATCATTCATGACTTCTGCTGTTTGCTTAATGGTCGCACCCGTTGGTAACTGTACCATTACATTAAAGTCACCTTGGTCTTCACTTGGTAAAAATGAACTTGGGATACTATTAAACAGGTAACCAGCCCCAGCAAATAACACCACGTAAATAACTACAAAGCGAGCTGGACGTGCTAAAACAGGGCCTATTGAGCCATGGTAACCTTTTAATACACGCTCGAAGCCTCGGTTAAAATAAGTAAATATTTTCAAAGACTTGGTTTTGTCTGTCGGTTTTAATAATGTTGAACAAAGTACAGGTGTTAAGGTTAATGCAACGATTACAGATAACACCATCGCAGTTACAATAGTGATTGAGAATTGCTGATAAATAACACCCGTTGATCCAGACATAAAGGCCATTGGTATAAATACAACGGTTAATACCATAGTGATACCAATCAGCGCACTGGTGATCTGTCCCATCGATTTTTTAGTGGCTTCTAAAGGCGAGAGCTTATCTTCATGCATAATTCGCTCTACGTTTTCTACTACAACGATCGCATCATCAACTAATAAACCAATCGCCAACACCATGCCAAACATAGTTAAGGTATTAATCGAAAAGCCTAATAGTGACATCATGGTGATCGTACCCAGCAGTACGATTGGTACTGCAATGGTAGGCACCAATGTTGCTCTTAGGTTTTGTAAGAATAAAAGCATGACAAAGAAAACTAAAATAACCGCTTCAACCAGTGTTTGAACTACTTCGCTAATTGATAATCGAATAAACTTATTATTATCTGTGGCTTTGGCTAGTGATAAACCCTCTGGAAATGAAACAGAGAGTTCGGCGAGTTTTTCATCTACAGCATTTTGTGTATCTAGGGAATTAGCACCTGATGCAAGAGTGATTGCGATACCCGAAGTAGGGTAACCGTTAAATGCAGGAATAACACTAGATTTTTCACTGCTTAGTTCAACCTTAGCCACATCTTTTAAGCGTACTTTAGAGCCATCTTCGTTGACTTTAAGTAAGATGTCTTCGAACTCATCAACTGTGGTTAATAAACTTTGTGCGGTGATAGTGGCATTGATCATTTGTGTATCCGTAGACGGTGTGCCACCAATTTGTCCTACGGTTACTTGGCTATTTTGTACTGATACAGCGCTTGAAACATCAACCGGTGTAAGATTGTAACTATATAGTTTTGCTGGATCTAACCAAATACGCATAGCATAGGAAGGACCAAAAATAGTTACACTACCGACCCCATTTACGCGACTAACAATGTCTTTAATACTTGAGTTCGCATAATCTTGAATATCGCCTGCAGACATTGAATTATCTGGTGAGTAAAGCGCGGTTACCGACATAAAGCCCGAGGTACTTTTAGTTACCGTGATACCTACATTTTGCACTGCCGTTGGCAATCGGCTACTGGCTTGTTGTAAGCTATTTTGAACTTGTACTTGGGCGATATCAGGATCTGTTTCTGCACTAAAGGTTAATTTTATTGATGCGCTACCAGAAGAGTCACTGGTTGATGACATATAAAGTAAATTATCAATCCCGGTCATGCTTTGTTCGATCACTTGCGTCACACTGTCTTCAATGGTCTTTGCCGACGCGCCTGTATAAGTCGCTTTAATTTCCACAGAAGGAGGGGCAATCGTCGGATATTGTGCTATTGGTAAATTGAGAATGGAGGCGATACCTGCAATTAAAACGACTATTGTCATTGCCCATGCAAAAATGGGTCTATGAATGAAAAAGTTAGACATGCTTAGTTCCTATTTCTCTGTGTCAGTGGTTAGTGTGTTAGTCGTGTTTTCTGCAACCACTTGGTCTGTGCTTTTGTTACTATCAACAACCACAGTCAACCCATTTTTTACCTTGGTTAGGTTATTGGTAATAATGCGATCACCAACCTCCAAACCCTCTTCAACAACCCAGTTGCTGCCGACCTCATTACTTAAGGTTAAGCTTTTTTTCTCCACCTTATTTTCTTCATTCACAATATAAACAGAAGGTGCGCCAGACTGGCTTCTTACCACCGCTGTTTGCGGCACTATTAGATAATCACGGGCTTCTGGATAAGCGATATGTGCTCGAACGTACATCCCAGCTAATAATGATTTATCAGGGTTAGGGAAGACGGCTCTTAAAGTAACGGTACCTGTTGAACCTTCGACTTGTGTATCAACAAAAGCTAATCTACCTTGATGTTGATACGATGTTCCATCTTCTAAGGTAAGTGTTACCGGAACGCTTGCTTTTTCAGCAGAAGAATCTTTAAATTGTTGTTTTAGTTTATAAAGATCCACTGCCGATTGCTGCATATCAACATAAACATTATTGGTTTGTATGATGGTCGTTAAATAGTCAGCTTGACCCGAGGTTAATAAAGAGCCTTCAGAGACATTAGAAAAACCGGCTTGTCCTGAAATAGGGGCAGTGATCTTAGTATAAGAGAGTTCGATGTTAGCGTAATCTAAGGCTGCTTGGCTAATTTCGGTTTCAGCTTTAGCTTCTAAATAGGTAGCTTCTGCTTGATCGTAAAGTTGTTGGCTACTCAGTTTCTTTTTTAATAATGCAGCATAACGGACCATCTCTTTTTGTGCATTCCGCTCGCTACTTTGTGCTCTCTTGAGCTCAGCTTTTGCGCTGTTCACCGTAGATTGATAGGTGGTTGGGTCGATTAGGAAGAGTGTATCACCTTCTTTAACCTCGCTACCTTCTTCATATAAACGTTCTTTCACAATACCGGTGATTTGAGGTCTTACTTCCGCTTCTTTAAAAGCAGTAACGCGTCCTGGTAACTCATTACTCAGGCGTAGATTAATATAATTGGTTGTTAATGTATCAACATGAATTTCCGATGGAGGAGGCGTCGAGGCACTTTGATCTTCACAACCAATTAAATTAAGCGTAATAAAAAGTAACAATAAATATTTTTTAGTCTCTGTAAATAACATAAGTTAAACCTGAAATAGAATATAGCCAGTGATAAGTGCGAATAGAATGTCAGAAAAAAGGTTAAAGTCCGGTTAAGAGTTCTTTAATATTTAAAAAAGAGATCGCTTAAAGCGGATTGCTAGTGGGAAGAGTAGAGGAGCGCTTGGCGCTATTTTGTTACAAGTTAGCCTCACATTTTTCAGGATTAAATTGTTCAAGTGTATTATTAACTTAGTGATTAAATCCTCTTTATTTGATTTTAATATTCCTTACTTGAATCTTGTCATACTGGGATTACTTTTAATAAATCAGTGTAATGACTTGTATTTATTTGTATTATTGAAAATTAACTATCTATTTTATGTTATCTTGATGGCACTAGATCATTACTTCATTTGAATCGAATCTAGCGTTTATTAAAGCTGATAAAGGAATTAAATATGTTTGAGTCTTCTTTAATAATACTCACGGTAGCCATGTTATTAGTATGCGTAGCACCGTTCTTACCATCGAACCATTGGTTATCGAGAGTATGGGAATTCCCCAGAGTACAAATTTCAGTTATTTGTTTGGTGTTAATTATTGTGAGCTTTTTTGTGGCTTCGCTGCCGCTCAAAATAGTCTTAATCGGTTTAAATAGTGCCTCACTATTGTATCAATTCTTTTGGATATTACCTTATACCAAGTTGTACCCAATTCAGGTCAAAAAAACAGCGACTAAACAAAGCTCACCATCTATTAAAATACTAACAAGTAATGTTTTAATGCCTAATCACGCCTCCGATAAATTAATTGCGTTAATTGACCAGTATCAACCGGATGTGATTGTCACATTAGAGACAGACTTGTGGTGGGAAAATGCACTAAAGGGCATTCATGAGGCTTACCCTTACCGAGTCAATAAGCCCCTAGATAACTTATATGGGATGCATCTTTATAGTAAGTATCGTTTAGAAGATATACAGATTTTAAACTTGGTTGAAGAAGATATTCCATCAATGCATGGTTATTTAGTATTGGATAATGGTGTAAAAGTAAAATGTCACTTTATTCATCCAGCTCCTCCTAGTCCAACCGAAAATGAAACCTCAACACCAAGAGATAAAGAGTTGTTAATTGTCGCTAAACAGGTAGCAAAAACTACTGAACCGACAATTGTTACCGGCGACTTGAACGATGTGGCATGGTCACCAACAACGCGTACCTTTAGGCATGTAAGTGGGTTAAAAGACCCAAGGATAGGTAGAGGCATGTTTAATACTTTTCATGCAAGCTATCCTATTTTACGTTGGCCTTTAGACCATATCTTTCATAGTGAACATTTTACGTTAGGTTCGTTAAAAAGGATGCCTTCTATTGGTTCAGATCATTTCCCGTTATTGAGTGAGTTGATTTATAACGAGGAAGTATTATTGCCAGAGAATGAGCAACATCCTAAGTAAACGCGGCAGCAGCAGATGAACACTATCTGCTTCGATTTAAGCCTCTTTTATTGACTGATATAGGGAGAAATATGTCTTTTACAGACAATGTGAAACATAAAACACAACGCTTTATTGAATCAAAGCATATGCTAAGTAGTATTACCGTTGCTTCATTTTTAGAGTCAACGATTGTTCCAATTCCATTGGAAGCAGTGTTAGTGCCTTTGATGCAAGCTCGTCGTGATAAAATTTGGCTTATCGCATTGATGGCCACCTTGGGTTGTATGATTGGAGCATTATTTGGTTATGCCCTTGGTTATTATCTATTTGATTTAGTCGGTGATTGGGTTATTAATACTTTTTCAAGCCCTGAACAATTTGAAGTTGTTAGACAAAAGATGCAAGCGCAAGGTTTTTGGTTTGTGATCAGTTTAGGGATTATTCCTATTCCTTTTCAAATTGCTATGTTGGCCGCTGGAGCGACTAAATATTCTCTTATTTTATTTATTTTAGCTTCAGCCATTGCGCGCTCCATTCGTTATTTTGGACTCGCTATTTTAGTTTATTATGCGGGAAACCAAGCACAGAGAATTATTAGTAAACATAAAACAAAAGCCATGGTCATATTAACTATTGTCATAGTAGGTGGTTGGATTATTAGTGCCCTTGTATAGCGCTTATTAAAGTTACAGAGCATAAACAGGAATACTTTCTGTTACTTAATGGGGACTTTGTAGGTAATTAAAATAAAAAGAGACGTAAATGAAATTAGAAATGATATGTACAGGTGAAGAAGTGCTTTCAGGCCAAATTGTTGATACTAATGCGGCATGGTTAGGTAATCAATTAATGGAAAGTGGCTTTGAGATGCATCGCCGCACCACGGTTGGAGATCGGTTATCTGATCTTGTTGATATTTTTAATGAGCGTAGTTTAGTGGCTGATATTATTTTAGTTAATGGCGGCTTAGGGCCAACGGCTGATGATTTATCTGCGCTAGCAATGGCGAAAGCGATGGGCGTTGAATTAGTAGAAGATAAAACATGGCGTGCACGTTTAGTTGAGTGGGCTAAAGGGCGTAATATCACCTTAAGTGACAGTAATTTAAAACAAGCCTTGCTGCCAGAAGGGGCAATCATGGTTGATAACCCAGTGGGAAGTGCTTGTGGATTTAGAGTTAAGTTTAACAATGCATGGTTGTTTTTTACACCGGGCGTACCACATGAATACAAAACCATGGTGACAGAGCAATTTATTCCTTTTGTTAAGTCTGAATCTGCAGTGCGCAGTCATGTTGAAGTGACTAAACTGTTATGTATTGGTATTGGCGAATCAGATATGGCGGAGCAATTAGAGACGCTTGATTGGCCGCAGGGTATTACTTTAGGGTATCGTTCTTACACGCCTTACTTAGAGTTGAAGTTAATTGCACGAGATGTACCCAAAGCACAACAAACGGCTGCCATGCTACAAGCTAAATCAGCGCTGAAAGATTGTGTGGTTGCTCAGGATAAAAACACCTTAGCAGCAGAAGTTCATCATCTGTTAAGCGAACGGAATGCTACATTAGCTGTTGCTGAGTCACTAACGGGTGGTGAAATTTGTAGTCAATTAGTTGCCTATCCAGGGAGTTCTCATTACTTAAAACAAGGAGTGGTGAGTTATTGTAATGAAGCTAAAATGTCATTATTAAAAGTCACAGAAAAAAGTATTGTCGAGGAAACTGAGGTGTCGATGATTTGTGCAGCACAAATGGCATTAGGAGCGGCGAATGCAAATACACTTATTAATCGCACCGATTATGCCATTGCAACAACTGGAATCGCTGGACCACAAGGCGGCACAGATACAATGCCAGTTGGTACAGTTGTGATTGCCGTGAAAGCAGGTGATGTTATTGCTTGCCAAGAAATTAGTATTGCATCGACAAGAAATAGAAATTACATCAGAGACCTAACCGTTGCGCTGGCTTTTGATATGCTACGTAGGGCTATTTTAGGGCTACCTGCTTTTGCTGAATACAACTATATTAAGCGTACTAATGCCTGTACTTATTCAAGAGAAGAGCTTGAGGCTCTTAGCTAAGGAGTTTTAAATGAAGGTTAAAGCAATATATACCACACTATTGTTAACGTTATCTGTTGCTTTTAGTTCTTTTAGTTTAGCAGATGATATTTGGATTGATGTACGCACTTTATCTGAAAGTCTGCGAGATAGTATTCCCGGCGATATCCGAATTTCACATTCGAATATCGTTAGAGAAGTACTTGAGCGTTATCCAGATAAAAATACGCCGCTTCACTTTTATGATAAAACAGGCGGTCGTTCTGATATCGCTATCTCGGCGCTAGAACGGGAAGGTTATCAAAACCTTTATAATGCAGGTAGTATCGAGGAAGCGCGTGAAGAAAGAGGATTAATCAAATAATATGACGCTTATGACGCTGTGTTGTTTTCTATTTCGGTGATCTTTTTATCAATTTCATCTGCTTCATAACTCAAGGTTGAATAAGTTTTTATGTCACCATTTCGTTGTGCTTGCATCGCAGACTCTAATTTCAATGCTAATTGTTTTTTAAGCTTTTTAGTAGGATCTTTTTTGAAAATTGAAAACATAAGTTAGCCTTTAAATTTTAGTATTTGTAACTAATACGAAGGTGATTCAGATTAAGTTCACTTTTCTGGTTAACAACTCAAATAGGCTGGTGGATGCATTCACAGGAGCATTAATGCTTGAGAAATATTCTGCAGTATAAACATAAACGATAGGGTTATAAAATGGGCTACTGGTATCTAGTGATTGCAATTGTCTCAGAGGTGATTGCCACCTTATCCTTAAAACCTTCAATGGGCTTTACACATTGGTTTTATAGCAGCGTTGCTGTTATAGGTTATATTATTGCTTTCTATGCTTTGTCATTGGTGCTTAAAACCGTGCCGGTAGGGATTGCATATGCTATTTGGGCGGGCATGGGGATTGTGTTGGTGGCAGCAATCAGCGCTATTATTTATCGACAAATCCCAGATCTACCTGCGTTAATTGGGATGTTCTTGATTATACTTGGGGTCATTGTTATGAATGTTTTTTCGAAAAGTGGAATGCATTAAGGATCATCTATAGTGATTGTTTAGCGCATCACTGCATACATCGAAATGGGAATTTTTCCTGCGTATAACATCTTCTTTTCTAACCTAAACTTATTCTTTTCAGCCACTCTTATTGACGCGATATGATGACTATTAATCAAGGAAATTAATCGCGTTAATTTCATTTCATTAAAGGCATAACGTTTTAGGGCGAGAGTTGCTTCTGTTGCCAATCCTTTTCCCCAATAATCTTTTGCAAAGCGGTATCCCAACTCGAGCTCAGCGACTCTTTGTATCGTTTGTGGAAAGAAGCCACATGAGCCTATTAATTGCTGAGTGTGTTTATCAATGGCTGCCAATAATGTTGGCTCATTATTGTTGGATCTTAAAATGCACTGTTCAAGAAAAGCCTTACTTTTTTGTACTGAGTATGGACCATTTAATGAATACTGCATAACATCCACATCACTTAAAATTTGATGCAGCGCGTGCCAGTCACTTCTTTTAAATGGGCGTAACAAAAGCCTTTCTGTTGATAATTGCATCATGGTTAACTATTTTAATATGGAATTAGAGGCAGAGCATAACACGTTCAATAACGCTCGCTGGGTTTAATTTTATTTAAGGTTTAATGAGCGGTATCAAAGTTTAATCGTGTATTTCACGTTTAACATTATCATGGTTTATTTAATATCAATCACTGAAAATTTGACATCCCCCCTAGAAAATACAAATGATATTTATTATCATTTGCATTTTGGGATTAATGGAGATGTGTATGGCGTTATTTAGCAAATTAAGAACAAAGCCGTCTAGTGCTTATGGGAAAGAGAATACTTACCGTGATAAAAATTATTATAGAGAAGCAATTTATGATTATGAAAGGCAGTTAGCTAAACAACCTAAATGTGTTGACCTGTTATGTCGCTGGATTGAAAATTATCATGAGCTTGCTTCTATTTATGCTCAAGAAGGGAAGATTGAATCTGCACAAAAATGCTTACTGATCCCTCATCGTTCAATGCTTTATATGGCACAGGAGCATAAGGCGGATGATGAGCAAGAACAAATAGCGCTCAGAGCTCTATCACTTACATTGCCACCCTTGATGGCATTTGCCAGTATCTATCCGCCTTGTAGTAGCTGTATGACTTCATTGAAAAGTCAATTGGATATGATTGAAAAAAATACAAAAGCAGATCATTAAATCGTAATTTTTGTGCGAGATACTTGATTAAACATTGATTGAAGAGAGTATTCTTTTCAATATTTATAGGCGGTTTTTTTATTTTTATTGAATGCTATGATAACTGTACAGCGGGACTAGGTAGGTGAGGAATATCTATTTAGTAAAAGATATTACATTTTATAATAACTTAGCGACCAGGAGGGGATAATGCAATTAAAAACAGTCACAGAAAAAAGTGTTTATGGATTAAGCATCAGAACTGATAATGCAACGGAAATAGACCCTAATAAAGCTAAAATAGGTGGTTTATACCAAACCTTTGATCAAACTATTGCTGTCGATTATGCCAATGGTGAAAGGGTATATGGTGTTTATTATGATTACGAATCAGATCATTCCGGCCAGTTTAATGTGTTAGCTGGGTTTAACGGCAAAAATTTATCTGACTCTGCCTTGGAAAAAGTGATTATTCCTGAAGCAAGGTACTTAGTCTTTACTCAGACAGGTAAAATGCCTGATGCTGTTATCAATGCTTGGAAAGAAGTGTGGCAATATTTTGCAAGTGACGAGGCTGATCATACGCGTTTATTTACAACTGACTTTGAATTTTATGAAAGTGCAGATAAGGTTGAGCTTTATATAGCTGTTAAATAAGCTATTCAACTACTTAGAAGGGCGCTTATGCTGCGTTTTGAATTAGATAATGCTAAAAACTGTGCTGAAGAGTTATTAGCCCTCGGGCAAATTAATATGAAAATGTGGTACACCTTTCAGTGGTTAAATGAGCACGGAGAGTTGCGCTATGGCACACAAGCAGAAATTGTTAAGTTATACCTTGATGATCAATTAGTAGCCTATAGTTTGTTAGAAAACTACGAAGCTTGCAGTGATAAGAGAAAGTGTTTTAAAGGGCAAGTTTACCAAGACTTAGGCGTAGTTCATTTTGTGACGTTACCTGAATATCGTAAAAGAGGATATGCAGGTATGCTCGCTGATGAGATCTATAAGGAATATATTCAGCCGCTATTAGCAAGACACCAAGGTATTTTTTGTTATATCGTCGCCACCGAAAGAGCTGTGCCATTGATGCAGAGTACTGAGATTAGTCCTCAGCATTTAGTGACTCAATTTTACTCCGATATTACTTTTGAAGAAAAAGTGGTTAAACAAATCAATCCCAATGCCTTAAAGTAAAAATACCTTTATTAAAGTAAAACGCCGTTATTAAGGTATAAGGTAGATAATACGGTGATCAACACAAATAAATAAGGGCTATTCAAGAGCCCTTATTTTGTCTTATTTTTGCTGGTAAATTAGTGAGATAGAATCTGCTCTAAAAATGTTTTTAATCGATCCGATTGAGGGTTATCAAAGAACTCATTGGGTTCATTCTCTTCAATAATCTGCCCTGCATCCATAAACACAACACGATCCGCGACTTTCTTAGCAAAGCCCATTTCATGCGTTACACAGATCATAGTAATACCTTCATCTGCTAATTCCACCATTACATCAAGCACTTCCGATACCATTTCTGGATCCAGTGCTGATGTCGGCTCATCAAATAACATTATTTCAGGGTTTATACATAGGCAGCGAGCAATTGCTACACGTTGTTGTTGTCCACCTGATAGTTGATTTGGGTATTTATGTGCTTGTTCTGCAATTTTTACGCGCTCAAGGTAGTACATTGCTGTTTCAATCGCTTCTTTACGAGGCTTTTTGTGTACCCAAGTCGGTGCGATTAATAAGTTTTCTAGTACTGATAAATGTGGGAAAAGGTTAAAGTGCTGGAATACCATTCCAACTTGTGAACGAATATGACGTACCACTTTTACATCTTCAACCAGATCAGTACCGTTGATATTAATACTACCTTCTTGGAACTTCTCTAAATGATTTAAACAACGGATAGTCGTTGATTTACCTGAGCCTGATGGACCACAGATAACCACTTTTTCACCTTTTTTAATTGTTAGGTTTACATCTTTAAGTACATGGAAATCACCGTACCACTTGTTGACGTCCTTCATTGTTATCATTGATTCTTGGTCTGACATGATATTTCCTTTTAATGCTCGGTGTTAAATTTGCGTTCAATCGATTTTGAATATTGTGACATTGAGAAACAGCATACCCAGTAGATAAGTGTTACAAAAACATAACCTTCAATTTCGTAACCTAACCAATTGGTATCACTATTTGTTAGCGTAACCATTGCTAACACGTCGAATAAACCGATAATTAAAACAAGTGTTGTATCTTTAAATAAAGAAATAAATGAACCTACTAAATTAGGGATCGATATTTTTAGTGCTTGTGGAAGAATAATTAAAATCATTCCCTGCCAGTAAGTCAGCCCCAGTGCTTCACTTGCTTCGTATTGGCCTTTAGGGATGGCTTGTAAACCACCACGTACAACCTCTGCAATATAAGCCGCTTGGAATAACGTAATCCCAATCAAAGCACGTAACAGTTTATTAAACTCAATGCCGTCATGGAAAAATAGCGGTAATAAAACCGACGCCATAAACAAGATAGTAATCAGGGGAACACCACGAACAAACTCGATGAAACCCACACATAATGTCTTAAGTATTGGCATATCTGATTGACGGCCAAGCGCTAAAACCACACCAATTGGGAATGAAGCAATAATACCAACCGCTGCTACTAAAATGGTTAACATTAAGCCACCCCATTTTTCCGTTTCAACAACTTCTAGTCCAAATCCACCGCTAATTAAAATGAAGCAGACAACAGGAAAAAGCAGAATGACCGCAATTTTAGCTTTTAAGTTGCCGATATATTTGAATCCAAACATTAAAACAATGCTTAGGATTGCCACTAGATTAGGGCGCCAATGTAAGTGCTCAGGGTAGAAGCCATACATAAACTGGTCAAATTTCTCAACGATAAATATCCAGCGAGCACCGCTATTGACGACTTCATCTTTTGAGCCTGTCCACGTTGCATCAAAGATCATCCAGTTTAATAAAGGTGGAATAATTGCGTAAAGTAAGTACAGACCGGCTAATGTTAATAAGCTATTTTTTAGGTCTGGAAACAGGTTTTCTTTTAACCAATAAACAACACCTTTATTGGTTGATGGAGCCGGCTTGGCTTGTTTTATTGTATAAGTTGCCATTTTAACGTCCTTTTATCGCCATTTTTGCATTAACCCAGTTCAATAGCAGAGAAATCATAATGCTAATGGTTAAGTAAACAGCCATTGTCATTAAAATAATTTCAATTGCCTGACCTACTTGGTTTAATGTTGTTCCAGAGAAAAGCGTGACTAATTCAGGGTAGCCAATCGCGGTCGCTAACGATGAGTTCTTAGTTAAATTTAAGAATTGATTGATAACAGGAGGAATGATTACACGTAATGCTTGAGGTAAAACGACCTTGGTTAAAATAACATAGTCACTTAAGCCCAATGACGCTGCTGCTTCCTTCTGACCTTTAGGCACTGACTCGATACCGGCACGAACCGCTTCAGCGATATACGTAGCAGTGTAAATACTTAATGCAAATAAGAGAGCTAATAACTCAGGAATGATGGTCAATCCACCTTTAAAGTTAAAGCCTTTTAAAACAGGGTACTCACCAGAGATTGGTTGCCCTGCGATAAAGTATACGAGTGTTGGCGCTAAAATTAGCAAAGCAATCGATACTTTGAAGATAGGGAAGTTTTGACCGGTGTCATCGTGGCGCTTGCGAGACCAACGTACTAGGTAAATAACGGCTGCAACAGCAAGAACAAAAGAAACGATAACAAAACCGCTGCCATTTTCTAAAATCGGCTCGGGTAATAATAAACCTCGATTATTTAAAAATACGCTATCTAAATAAGCAAAGCTTTGTCTAGGACTTGGTAATGCCGCTAGGACAACGTTATACCAGAACAAAATTTGTAATAAGATTGGGATGTTACGGAAAATTTCAATATAGACGAGTGCGAGCTTAGAGACTAAAAAGTTACTTGATAAACGCGAAACACCTAATATTAAGCCTAGAATTGAGGCAAAAATAATACCTAACACAGAAACTAAAATGGTATTCAATAACCCAACTATAAATACATCAAGAAACGTTGATGTACCATCATCATAAGGGATTAATGTTTGGCTTATACCAAAACCTGCCGTGTTGTTTAAGAAGGAAAACCCTGTCGTTATGCCTCGGCTTTCAATGTTTTCATTCATGTTGTTTGCAAAATAGAATGCAAAAAACACCACAAGGAATAAAGCGACTGCTTGGAATATAATTGCACGGTTCTTCGGGTTATTTAAAAACCCTTGACCGTCTGTAGGGAGAGGTTTGTTTTTCATAATTGCCTTTGTTTTTAATCAGCGAAACAAAAAGGGGAAGGTCAACTTCCCCCTAGGATACTGTTTAAAATTAACGAACTGGCATTGGGTACATTAACCCACCTTGGTTCCATAGTTTGTTGTAACTACGTTCAATTTCAATTGGTGAATCTTTACCTACGTTAATATCGTAAGACTCAGCATAGTTACCTACTTGCTTAACAATTTGGTAAGCCCAATCAGTTTTAAGACCTAAATCTTCACCGATTTTGCCTGTTGTGCCTAATAAACGCTTCACAGCAGGATTTTCTGATTTCAACATGTCATCTACATTCGCAGAAGTGACACCTAGCTCTTCAGCTTCAATTGTTGCAAACATGCTCCAACGTACAATGTTAAACCATGCATCATCACCTTGACGTACTACTGGGCCTAGCGGCTCTTTAGAGATAGTTTCAGGTAACAGCACAGCTGATGTTGGATCATCAAGTTTAATACGTAGACCAGCTAGTTGAGAGCGATCTGAAGTAACGGCATCACAACGACCTTTTTTGAATCCATCAATGGTTTGTCCTGATGTATCATAAGTTACCGCTTTATATTCCATGCCTGTCGATTTAAAGTAATCTGTTAGGTTAAGTTCTGTTGTTGTACCGGCTTGAATACAGAATGTTGCACCATCTAACTCTTTAGCAGAAGTAACGCCTAAACTTTTACTAACTAGGAAGCCTTGGCCGTCATAATAGTTAACGCCAGCAAAATTTAATCCTAATGATGTATCACGTGTTGCAGTCCATGTAGTTGCACGAGAAAGTACATCGATTTCACCACTTTGTAGTGCAGTGAATCGTTCTTTTGCTGTTAAAGGAAAGTATTTTACTTTGCTTTCATCGCCTAATACTGCACTTGCTACCGAACGACAGAAGTCAACATCAAGGCCTTTCCATACACCATTTGAGTCTGTTGCTGAGAAACCTGGTATACCAGTAGAAACACCACACTTAAGTACGCCTTCTTTGAGTACATCTTCTAATGTACCAGCTTGAGATAAACTCGGTAGAGCAGCAGTAAGACCTACTAATAGAGCTAATTTTGTCACTTTCATTGTATTTTCCTTGTGGCTTAAAATTAAATAAATTAACGATGAATATGGATAACGTGAATGAACGTTATGGGAAATAAGGAGGCAAATTATATGCCACTTTATTTATTCTGATATTCATAGACAATTGGTGATGCATTTCATATGCCACCAATTACATTCAATTTTTATACTAGGCTAGCGAGGCTTGGAGGGCTTTATAATTAGTTATAAGGTTTGACCTGAATCATATTTGCATTGTTTTTTTGCTTTTTATTGCGATTCATTTGGGATTTGTGAGCAAATTGAATGGAAATCAATTTGCTCACAGGTAAACACTTTTATGGATTAATATTATTAACGGCGAGTGATGTTGCTTGCTTTGTTATCTTGTGGTGCAAAATAATTAATTTTGATAACGCTTTTGCACTCCATTTGTGCGCACTATTAGAGCAAGCTAATTCAAGTTGCATAAGGTTTTCTAGCAACGCCTGCTTTTTGCTTTCATCTAGATTCGTATAATCTGCTATTTGTTGCAGATGCGTTATATCAGGATGTTGTGACTGAAAATACACTAGTAATGCTAAGTAAGCTTGTTGTGGGTTTTCTTGTTTTAATACTTTTAATAAATCTTGATAAGGTTTATTAGTAACAGCCGGTTGTGTCTTCACATCGATAGGGCGCGATGTTTTACGTGTATATAGGTGATAAATAATCATTAATATCAGCAGACACAATAAAACCAAGGTACTTATTTTCCATGGCATTACTTGTGACGGGCTTGATTCTTTAACGGTTGTGTTTACCGCCTCTTTTTCAACTGCAACACTATTGTTTTGAGTTGTTGGTGTAACCGAAGTTTGTTGCGTCGGTTGAGTTGTCTCAACACTGGTTGTACTCGGTTTTATCATAATAGTTTGTGCCGGTAAGGTCGCAACTTCTTGTTGCTGTGTTTGGCTGTTCCACCATGACACTTTGATTTCAGGTAAAACCAGCGGACCACTTTTATCGGCAATAATCGCGTGTGTGATCGTACGTTGACTATAGATAGTATTATTCGCTCGCCCCTGTGTTAATTCATCTTTATCTGGGTAATAGCGAACCGAGTTATCATAATTTAATTTTATCTCAGGCATTTTCTCTAGGTCAACGGAAGCCGCCTGTAAACTGATGCTGCGCGTAATAGGCTCACCTACAAAGTGTTCCTTTTCTTGCAAGTTATTGTTTTCTTTTAATCTAACATCTTCACTAATCAGCCAGCCGGGTTGGTAGTCTGCAGGCATTTCATTGACTTTTAGGCTAATGTTATTACCACGAATGTTAACAGGTACTGAAGCCATTCTTTGTTGAAAACTATTTGCTCGGATTGTTTTATAAACAGAGCCAGTTAAGATGGGAGAGTCAATATTCAATTCACCTGAAGTTGAAGGTGTTATTTTATATTGATAAGTGTAAAGCTCATAACGAATACCATTTTTAACAATATTGCTATTATTCCCTGATATTTGCTCTATTTCTGCTCCATCTAACTGCGGAGGTTGGATTTGACCATTAGTAAATCTCCCAGACACATATATTTTAGATTCTAAAATAGCAGGTTGATTAATATAGGTATTGTTCTTATTAATTGTATTCTCAATGAAAATAGCATCATCGGTAGTGGAATAATCTGCTGGTTTCGCATCACTGACTTTTATTTCAATCGGTTGTGTTGAAACGTCACCGATTTTCAAAGGCGGGATAACAAATGTCCCTGTTTTGGTTGCCTGTAAAGTATATGACCAAGTTAAACGCTTTTTCCAATCGCCGTTATCATAGATAGTTTCTTGTTGGCGAGAAGGGGAACTAACCTTAAAATTATTTTCTAGTGCACTGGTATCAACGCGATATTGAGATCCGGTGTCATTGACTGTCACCGTTAATCTAAATAAATCTCCTTTTACGACACTATTATCACTGACGCTAGCAATCGCTTCTGTTTGAGCAAACACAGGCGTATTTAAGATGAATACAAATAGAATAATATTAAAACATTTAGTTAAGAACGGCATTACCAAATCTCTCCGTTATTGTTTTGTTGAACAGGGTTATTTGAACGTTTCTGATATTCGAGACGCATTTTATTACGTAATAATAACGCAGGGTCATCTGGCATATTTTTCAACCAGTTAGGTAATTCTTCATACTCTTGGTTTTCCTCTGATGATGGTTGCATAGCGCCTACATTATTTTCTGCATTATCTTGTTGTTGTGCTTTGCCCAGTGCCTGTTGCGCTGATTGCTGTTGCTGTTGTTGACCTTGTTGTTCAGGCTCCGACTGATCTTGCTGTTGCTGTTGGTTCTGCTGTTGTCCAGACTGTTGATCTTGCTGCTGGTTTTGCTGCTGTCCAGACTGTTGATCTTGCTGCTGGTTCTGTTGTTGCCCAGACTGTTGATCTTGTTGCTGGTTCTGCTGTTGCCCAGACTGCTGATCTTGCTGCTGATTCTGCTGTTGTCCAGACTGCTGATCTTGCTGCTGGTTTTGTTGTTGCCCAGACTGTTTATCCTGCTGCTGGTTTTGTTGTTGCCCAGACTGTTGATCCTGCTGCTGGTTCTGTTGTTGCCCAGATTGCTGATCTTGTTGCTGGTTCTGCTGTTGTCCAGACTGTTGATCTTGTTGCTGGTTCTGCTGTTGTCCAGATTGCTGATTTTGTTGCTGGTCTTGCTGTTGCCCAGACTGCTGATCCTGCTGTTGGTCCTGTTGTTGCTCAGATTGCTGATCTTGTTGCTGATTCTGTTGTTCCTGTTCCTCTTTCTTCTTCAGCAGGTCTTCCACAATCGCTTTGTTTTCTTGAGCTAGTTTAAAATCAGGATCAATCGCTAATGCGGCATTGTAACTCGCTAGTGCTGCTTCGTATTTTTCCTGTATTGCTTGAGTATTACCCAAGTTATACAAGGTATTCGCATCATTTGGTTGTTGTTTTTGTTGTGCTTTATAAGCTAGCTCAGCTTCCTCGTATTGTTTATTTTTAAACAAAGCAGAGGCTTTCCAAGCCTGATCCTCAAAGGTCTCACTGGCACTTTGATAATCACCTTCTTGAAATGCTTGGTAAGCATTTTGTTGTTCATTTTGCCATATAGACGCTTGCACTTTGGGCGTGCTCAGAGGCAAGGTTAATGCTAACAATGCGATATAAAAAACACCTTTTCTAAAGAGTAGAATTAATAAAGGAAGCAGTAGAATACTAAGCCAATATCCATCATCAATTAGAATTTTGTTTTCAGCATGTGCTGAGGAATCTTTATCCTTTTTGAGTGCGCCATTATCTTTGTAAATATCGGCGAGTGCAGCAATATCTTTACCTTGAGCATCAAAGGTACGATATACACCACCACTTATCTCTGCGACAGGAGTCAGTGTGTCAGGCTGTAGTTTAGGAAATACAATATTATTATTGCTATCTCGTAACAAGCTCCCGTCAGCTGTTGGTATTGTTGAACCCTCAGGCGTGGCAACGGCCAATACTGAAACAGTCCATTTACTTCCTTTTAATGTTGTTTGCATCTTATCGACACTGTTTTTATCAAAGCCATCGGTGATAAAAACAATATGTCCTTCTTGATAACCGGCACTTTGTAATAATGAAATCGCCTTGTCTAATGCTAGGTCCGGTCTTGAACCACGAACAGGCATTAAATCTGGCGATAAATTATTGATATGGGTAATAATTGATTTACTGTCCGATGTCAGCGGGGTGATCGCAAAAGCATCACCTGCATAAGCGATTAATGCTTTATCACCTTCAGTCCAACGGTTTAATAGGTCAATAGCTTTATATTTTGCGCGGCTTAGGCGGTTTGGTTTAATATCCGTTGCATACATCGAATAAGATAAATCAAAGGCAATCACTTGTGCTTTTTGAATTTGGTAAACCGGTAATTTCACGCTACGAATACTTGGTCCGGCCAATGCAATAAAAGCAATGATAGCGATCAGGTTTAAGGTTAATCGGCTGGTTTTATGGGTTTCAGCTTGTGTTACTAAGTGCTCGCTTAAATGTGCGGCAATACCATGTGTCTGTTGCTTTGAACGTCCTTTTAGATGCCATACATTTAGTAAAAGTACTGCCGCTAGGCCAATTAGCCAATACGGGCGTAGGAATTCTAAAGCATTGAGATTATGGATAATAGAGTCATTAAAGTTCATCTTCACCTCTCATTTTTAAAGAGAAAGTTGTTAACAATAAAATGATGATGCAAAGGGATAATGGCCAATAAAACAGATTTGTTTCAGGGCGAAATTCAAGTTGTTCACTATCAACAGGTTGAAGGTCATTAATCGTGTCATAAATTTGTGCCAATTCAGCCTGATTCTTGGCTCTGAAGTATTGCCCTCCGGTCAGTGAAGCGACTTCTTTTAAAGACTGCTCATCTAAATCAGCAGATGGGTTAACATAGCGATTACTGAAGAAACCACGCTGAAGCATAGAGTCAGCGCCTACTCCAATGGTGTAAATGGTTATATTGTTTTTCGCTGCTTGCTTAGCGGCTGCAATGGGGTCAATAACTCCAGCAGTATTTGCACCATCAGTTAATAGAATTAATACACGTTGTTCATTTTTATTTTCAACAAAACGCTTAATGGCCAACGCAATTGATTCACCAATCGCTGTTTTTTTACCAACCAAACCTAGCTCTGTTTCATCAACCATGGTGGAAATTGTATCAATATCAAAGGTTAAAGGAGTCTGTAAGTAAGCATGATCAGCAAATAAAATTAAACCGAGACGGTCGCCTTTACGCTGCTGCACAAAGTCTTTCACGATAGATTTAACCAAGGTTAAACGGTCAACAGTTTGGCCGTTTAACTGCATATCAACCTGATTCATACTGCCCGATAAATCCAATGATAAGATCATATCGCGACTCTGTTGTTGAATCTTGATCGGGTCACCTAACCAAATAGGCTTAGCTAAAGTTAATAGCAATAATATCCACATTAACCATGGAATCAAAATGCTGATCAATAAATTTGATTTTTGCTCTTTATGCTGCTGTAACCCTTCAGCAAGTGGGATCCATATCTGTGTGAAAGAGCGTTTTTTGGGTGTTAAGAGATAACGTGCAATTAGTGGTAAAGGTAATAATAAAATGACCCACCAATAAGTGAATTCAAACATGTTTAGAACCTGTTAACTTTTGATTGTTAATTGTTGATTTTTTGAAGGCTTTACATTGAGCGGGAAAACTTTTTAACCATTTCCTTGCCGATGTAAAATCTTTTTCAACACACTGTGAGTTACCTGCATATAAACGTTCACAGAAAACACTTTTATTTTCAAAGACCGGCGAATTAGATGTCGCATTATGCCTTTCAATGAAATCAAACCAAGCTTCTCCGTTTAAAGAAGCTACTGCTTCCCGTGGGTAATACTGTAAACAAAGCCCTTTTAATAGTTGGTTTAACTCAGAAAAGGAGGCTGTTTTTTGGCTTCTTAAATTTGCTAATTCGGTTAATGCTTGTTTCACTATTTTAGTGTTTTTAATATGGCGTTTAATCAACCAAGTAATAACAAGTAAAACAACAATAGTAGCAATTAAAATAAGCCAGTAAACCGGTGCAGGAGGCCAAGCAGAAGGAACATCGGTTGGTAAAATTATTTGTTCAAAAGGGTTATTATTGGGCGTAGGCATTGAGTTGCTCCAATAGGGGATTAGCGGCACTGACTTCATAATGCGCAATGCCATATTTTAACAAATTTCTTTGCATTATTTGTTGGCGCTCATGAGCGGCCGTTTGATATGAGTGCTGTTGGTTTTTATTACGTAAAAAGCCGCTTCCTTTAAGCGATGTTATTTTAAAGTTGGCTTTCAACATTTTTTTAGGCAATTGCATTTCCAGTGGATCGGTTATTTGCCATACCGTCACTTGGTTATGGCGACGCAATAGATTAATCAGTTTGTAACACCCTTCATCTAATTGTGAAAAGTCACTAATAAGATGTATTTGACTCCCCGTTTGTACGAGGTGAGAAAGGCGTTTTAACTGAAGTAGTAAGGATTGTTTTTGAGTTTGTTTAAAAGCCACTTTTTGACACAACATTTGATTATGATGTAGAAAAGACATTAACCCTTTACCGCGAGAGGTGGGTTTTAGCTCAGCAACATTTTGCTGATTAAAAACAATTCCGCCTAAACGATCATTGCGTTGCTTTGTTTGCCAGCTCAATAGCGCTGCCAAATGACAAGCTTGTACTGACTTAAAGGCAAATTGACTACCAAAAATCATACTGTCTGATAAATCAACCAACAAAAAAACGGGGCGTTCTTTCTCTTCTTGGAATAGCTTAGTATGGGCTTTTCCAGTACGAGCGGTTACCGCCCAATCAATAGAGCGTACATCATCACCCGCTTGGTAATGACGTACCTCAGCAAACTCCATCCCACGACCTTTAATATTTGATAAATAATTACCAGATAATTTACGAGTCGCGGGCAAGCGTTTTGCATTAAGTGACATTTTACCGTGTTGTTTATAACTGAGTAGTTCACTTAATTGCACATCAACACCCGTTGTATAAGGAGTATTAGTGAAAATGCTATTTTTTGGAGTACTCATTAGCCTGCTATTGCCACCTGATTAATTATTTCTTGGATCACTCGGTTGGCGCTGACACCTTGTGCTTCTGCCTCGTAACTTAAAATGAGACGATGGCGTAAAACAGGGTATAGATTATTAATGATATCTTCAGGTGTCACAAAATCTCTGCCATTTAACCAAGCGCGTGCTTTTGCTGTTCTCATTAATGCGAGTGTTGCACGAGGGCTAGCGCCATAGCTAATCCACTCACCAAGTTGCTCACTAAAGCGCGCTGGCTCACGTGTAGCAATAATAAGGTCAATTAAGTATTGCTCTAAATGTTCAGCAATGGTCACTTTCATGACGGCGTCACGCATTGCAAAGATTTGCTCATTTAATAATGGCGTCACTTTAGCAACGGCTTCTTTTAAAATCTCTTTTTGATTTAATTGCAGAATCTGCTTTTCAGTTTTTGCATCTGGATAATTTAATTCTAGGTGCATAATAAAGCGATCCAGCTGTGCCTCTGGTAAAGGATAAGTCCCTTCTTGCTCTAATGGATTTTGAGTTGCCATTACTAAAAATAAATCAGGTAGCGGGTAAGTGGTTTTACCCACAGTAACTTGACGCTCTGCCATTGCTTCTAATAAAGCTGACTGTACTTTTGCAGGAGCACGATTGATTTCATCGGCTAGGATCAAATTATGGAAGATAGGGCCTTTTTCAAAGGTAAATTGTCCTGTTTCTTGTCGAAAAATATCTGTACCTGTTACATCAGAAGGCAATAAGTCTGGTGTGAATTGAATACGGTGGAAATCACCTTCTATCCCATCTGATAGTGCGTTGATTGCACGTGTTTTTGCTAACCCTGGTGGGCTTTCGACTAAAATATGTCCATCGGCTAAAAGTGCAATTAGCAAACTATCTACTAGCTCACTTTGCCCTAATATCATTTTATTTAAATAGTCACGTAGTTGATTTAATTGTTGTTTTATCATTTCGAGAATCTACTTTAATTTGAGTTTATGGAAAATATTACTGCTAACCACAGGCAACGTTAAAATCAAAAAGTTCCTTGAATATTGAAAAAAATTAAAAATTATTAAGTTATTTTAAATGGAATTGATGTTTTGTATCAAAAGCTTTTGTTAAATGATAAATTTATTGTTTAGTTTAAGTTATATTGCAGTATGCTTTGAAATACACCATAAACAGTTACTAAACTTTGTTTTGAGCTCCATATAAAATATGAGAGCTTTTATTCGGGAGAAACCACTATGCAAATATATATAATGCGCCATGGACAAGCTGAAATGATGGCTCATTCTGATGCGGAACGTAATCTTACTGAAGAGGGACGTGAAGAGTCTGAACTAATGGCTAAACACCTCGTAAAACAAGATGTAACATTTGATGCGGTTATTGTTAGTCCGTATGTGCGAGCACAACAAACTTGGGAATCAGTGAGTCCTTTTTTTGAAGGCATCAGTAATATTCAGACCTTATCTTGTTTAACTCCTGCTGGTAGCGCTAGAAAATCTGTTGATGAGATTTTTGCATTGCAAGCCGCAGGCGTTAAATCTGTTTTATTAGTTTCACACCTGCCATTAGTGGGTTATATCGTTGGTGAATTAGTCCCTTCAGCAGGCGTTCCTGCCTTTTCAACGTCAGCGGTAGGGCATATAACACTTAACGATGAAGACGGTTTTGCAGAATTAGTGAGCTTAACAACCGTTCCTCAAATCATCGACTAACTGCTTTTTATTCGGCGTTGATACGCCGTACCGCTATTTATATGATGTTTTATGCTAATTCTGGCAGGTTGTCGCCTGCCAAGGACTTGTTGTATTAACTCGCTAGGCTGTTTGAAGGTAGGTTATTTAATGTGCCTTTGCATTGCTTATAGTGAAAATTAAAAGCAAATGTTGTTGGTTAGAGCGTTAATCATGAATAATACTATTTTATCTTGAGCAGTGTTTTTGCCATCTCTTTAGCTATTAACGCCGCATTTTTCTCACCTTGGGTATGAGCCATCACAATCGCTCCCTCAATTAATAACCCAATTTGTTGTACTTTATTAGCTTGATCATCGCAGTTGGTTGTAGCAAGTTGTTCTGCGATTACCTTAATTACATTTTGTTTATGTTCAATAATATATAGGGTAATAGGGCTGTTTGGATCATTATATTCTGCACTGGCATTAATGAAGTTACAGCCAAAAAATGCCTCACTATTAAACCAATTATGTAAATGATCAAATACCACTTCAATTACTGAAAGCTGTGTTTTATCGGCGTTGCTTAATGCCGTTTGTAATGTGCCTAATATTTGCTGATCTCTATTTTTAAGTGCGGCTAATATCAATTCTTCTTTACTTCGGAAGTGTTTATAGAGGGTCGCTTTAGAGACACCAGAGGTCGCTAATATCAAATCAATTCCCGTCGCGTGATAACCCTTTTCAGAAAATAATGAGAGTGCCGTTTCAATCAGATGTTGCTTTCTTGGTTGCATGATATGTCACTTATTATTGAGATTTATTGGCTGTCGTTAATTTATAAAACAAATTATAACCTAATTTCACTTGACGTAAACAGTTCTGTTCACCTATAGTTTGCAGGTAGACAAATCTGTTCACTTTATTTAAAAGATTAAGTGAGACTATTATTTAAAACAACATATCAAAGCTGAGCAAAGCTTAAGGGTAATATTATGTGCACTATCAATTCTGAAACTCAAACCTCGACTAAAGCCATTAGTACAGAAGGAATTCATCACCTAGGGCTAACGATTCCTGATATTAAAAAAACAGCAGCATTTTTTATTGAGCAACTTAACTTTAAGGAAGTAGGCGGGAAGCCTGAGTATCCAGCTATTTTTGTTTCAGATGACACTGTCATGTTGACGCTATGGCAAATTAAAGCATTGGATAAAATGCAAACCTTCGATCGTACGGCTAATGTTGGCTTACATCACTTTGCACTTAAGGTTGCTAGTATTGAGCAACTCCACAGCATTTATGAAAACTTGAAAGGTTTAGAAGATGTCACGATCGAGTTTGCTCCAGAAGCATTAGGTGATTCACCTTTTGAGCATATGATGTGTTTTATTCCTGGTGGCGTAAGGCTTGAATTGATTAGTCAATAAAGGGAAAAAATGATGGAAAATAGATGGCACCAAGGTGAGCAATTAATACAAGAACTGGCAGGCACAAAGCAGAAAATGGTTGTGGTTGGTCAAAAATATATTCGAGAGTATATGCCATTACAACACCAACAATTTTTTCAAGCACAAACCATGATCTTTATTGCTTATCGAGATGCCACTGCAACGATCAAAAGCAGTGTTTTATTTGGTGAAGTGGGCTTTATTTATTCTCCTTCTGATACTGAACTATGGATTAATACACAAAATCCAATGAGTGATTTTAGACATGATGAAGTTACAGTAGGCGACCGAATTGGTTTACTCGGTATTGAGTTTAATACTAAAAGACGTAACCGTGTGAATGCCATTATCACTGAGATCAATCAAAAATATATGAAAGTATCAGTATTACAAAGCTATGGTAATTGCCCTAAATATATCCAACCTAAAACCTTAGTGACCAATCCTCAGTATGACCCCTCTGGGCTAATATCTAAAACAACATTAAACAATGATATTGAGAGCTTAATTGTTCAATCAGATACTTTTTTTATTGCTAGTTACTTTGATGATGGAAAACAAAAACGTAATCGAGGTGCTGACATCTCACATCGTGGTGGAGAAGTTGGCTTTGTTAAGGTTAATGAAAGTGGGCAGTTATTAGTAGAAGATTATCCGGGAAACGGGTTTTTTAATACCTTAGGCAATCTCATGGCAAACCCAAGGGCGTGTTTATTATTTTGTGATTGGCGGGGCGGCCATGCTCTGCAGATAAAAGTAACCTGTGAAATAATATGGTCAGATAAAGCAAGTGAAACACAACGCACTCTCTGTTTTACACCTCAAGAATTTACTGTGTTAAGTAATAGTTTAGCATTTCGTCATAAAGCGTAATAAAGCCAAGCGAATAACACCTTTCTATTGCTGGATTATTTAATCAATATCCAGTGTTTTCAATGTCTTTTAAATCATTCATATTATTGTCAATTTCTAGGTTTACCCTGTGTGCATCATTGAAACAAACCCTGAAAGATAATTTACATGTGTTGCATTTCTATTTTTACTCGTTAATATATATGCATATGTGAATATATGGAATTTTATATGTGCCCCCATCAGTTTTTTAAAATGTTATCCGATGAAACGCGATTACGCTGTCTGATCTTAATTGCAAGAGAAGGGAAGATCAGTGTTGGTGAATTGTGTTTAGCACTTAGCCAAAGCCAGCCAAAAATATCTCGTCACTTGGCAATACTACGTCAATCGGGTGTCTTATTAGATGAACGAGAAGGGCAGTGGATTTATTACCAAGTGAATCCAGCATTACCAGGTTGGATGCGCAAAGTGATTGCTGGTTTAACCACATCAAAGTGTTTAAAAGCGGAATACCTTGAAGATATTGAGCAGTACCAAATGCGTAAAACCACACAATAAGCCATTTTACATTAAGTATGTAAAACAAATTAAATTTTATTTATAAAAGAGATAATGACCATGACAATTAAAGTAGGTATTAATGGATTTGGGCGTATTGGCCGTTTAGCAATGCGCGCCGCATTTGATTGGCCTGAGGTTGAATTTGTACAAGTGAATGATGTCGCTGGTGATGCCAAAACATTAGCTCATTTACTAGAGTTTGATTCAGTTCAAGGACGTTGGAATCACGCAGTGACTTGCACGGACAATACCATGGAAGTCGCTGGGCAATCGATTGCAGTAACACAACAAGGGGAGATTGATGCCGTTGATTGGTCTGTTTGTGATGTGGTGATTGAATCGACAGGAGTTAATAAAGACAAAGCATTATTAGATAAATACACCGCACAGGGTGTGAAACTTGTGGTGGTATCAGCTCCGGTTAAACACCCTGAAGTAGCGAACCTAGTTGTCGGTGTTAATGAAGAGGCCTTTGACCCTGCTTTACATAAGATAATTACAGCGGCGTCTTGTACTACTAACTGTATTGCACCGGTAGTGAAGGTCATTCGTGAAAAATTAGGTATCTCACAGGCGGCATTTACCACTATTCATGATTTAACTAATACGCAAACTATTCTTGATGCGCCACACAAAGACCTACGCCGCGCACGTGCATGTGGTATGAGCTTAATCCCAACAACAACGGGCTCAGCAAAAGCCATTATTGAAATTTTCCCAGACTTAAAAGATAAAATTAACGGGCATGCTGTGCGTGTACCTTTAGCTAACGCATCATTAACCGATATTGTGTTTGAAGTCGAACGTGATACAAGTATTGAAGAGGTTAATCAACTATTAAAAGAAGCATCGGAAGGCGAGCTAGCGGGTATTCTTGGATATGAAGATCGCCCATTAGTTTCCATTGATTACCGTGGAGACCAACGCTCTACTATTGTTGATGGTTTATCAACGATGTTAATTGGTAAGCGAATGTTAAAAATCTACGCTTGGTACGACAACGAAATGGGTTATGCAACACGCACGGCAGAGCTAATCAAAAAAGTGACCTTATTAAAATAGGAATAACGGCAATGAAGTGGTTCTCAACACTCGATAAATCGCTACGACAGTATTTATTGGTTACCTTTAATTACTGGAACTTTACAGTCACTGACGGTGCATTACGTATGTTAGTGGTGTTGTATTTTTATGAACTAGGATACAGCCCATTAGATATCGCTTTATTGTTTTTGTTCTATGAGATCTTTGGTGTTGTCACCAATCTCATTGGAGGGTGGCTAGGCGCGCGGATCGGCTTAAACCGTACCATGAATATTGGTTTGGCGATGCAAGTTGTCGCCTTGTTATTATTAACAGTACCCAGCCCATGGTTGACTATTCCTTGGGTGATGATGGCACAAGCATTGTCAGGCATTACGAAAGATCTCAATAAAATGAGTGCTAAAAGTGCGATAAAAACCTTAATTCCTAATAATCAGCAGGGCAAACTTTACCATTGGGTTGCAGTACTAACGGGCTCTAAAAATGCCTTAAAAGGAGCAGGTTTCTTCATTGGTGGCTTATTGTTAACGCTGGTGGGCTTTCAAATTGCTTTAGTGATCATGGCGAGCGTATTAGCCGCTGTTTTTGTGATGAGTTTATTGTTCTTAGAGGGCGATTTAGGTAAGGCTAAAAGCAAACCTAAATTTAGCCAGATGTTTTCAAAGTCTGGGCCAGTAAACATCCTTTCAGCTGCACGTTTATTTTTATTTGCGTCACGTGATGTCTGGTTTGTAGTAGCATTACCTATTTACCTTGCTAGTATTTTTGGTTGGTCGCATTCTGTTGTGGGAGGTTTTCTCGCTGCTTGGGTGATCGCCTATGGCGTTGTGCAAGGTTTTGCCCCTAAAATTACAGCTTTTTTTACAAAAGACAACGCTGCACCGGACGGTAAAAGTGCCATGTTATGGTGTGCATTGCTAGCGGTGGTAACGGGGGTGTTAGCAGTGGGTATTCAGTTGCAATGGCAAGTACAAACCTTAATTATTGTAGGGTTATTGATTTTCGGTGCAATATTCGCCATTAACTCATCATTACACTCTTACTTAATCATTAGCTATGCAAAACAAGATGGTGTGTCATTGGATGTTGGTTTTTATTATATGGCCAATGCAATGGGGCGTTTAGTTGGCACGGTATTATCAGGCTGGGTATATCAAGTTTATGGTTTTGCCGCGTGTTTATGGATAGCTTTTGCTTTCTTGTTGATTACCAGTGTTATTTCATTAAAGCTACCCGCTTCAAATACTAACCAATAGTACTTAGTGATTTAAAAAGTAATGCAATCTGTAGTAAATAAAAGCGCTATTAATAGCGCTTTTATTTTTTGATAATGATGATTGGTCTGCGTTGATTCAGTCTCTTAGGTTTTACTACTGCTATTTCGACTTGTTGGTGACCAAACTTTCTTTATCAGAAAAGAAGGTTGGCAAAGAAACTGGCACCGAGTCGCTTTTTTATCAAACCCATTCATCCCTTTTTAACGCACCAGTTCATACGGCACATCCCTGTGCCGAATGAACTTACCGCAAACGTCCTGTTTGCTGTTGCTAAAAGGAATTAATGGGTTGGGAAAGCTTTACGGTGAGTGGGTTTTAGCCATATAAGGCTGGTTTTATGTTAGATACTTGATACTTTAGTTGTAATTTTTCTTTTTAGGTTTAACTTAAAATATTAATCTTTTTATTTTATATGTAGTAAAAGTATTTTTATGTTAATTTTAACACACTAGATATTTCGTATTTCAAGCTGAAATAAGGTTTAATAAACTACTATATGCTATTCGAGGTTGCATGCACGAAATTGTTTCAAATCTAATCTCCCAGAATTGTGAAGGCTTATGGTGGGACTTTAAGCAAAAATTTCATGATAATCCTTATGATTTACTACATGATATTATTTGTTTATCTAATGTTATTCATAATGGAGATAGATACTTAATTTTTGGCATCTCTGATAAGCTTCATGTGGTTGGATTGGAGCCGGTGAATAAAAACTATACACAAGCTGATATTTTAGATTTGTTAGGAAGACAACCATTTGCGGAAAATAACGTCCCTAAGATTAATTTAAAATTCATTAAATACCAAGATAAAGACATCGCAATACTTACAATTTCTAATGAGCGAGTAAAACCATACTTTTTGACTAAAGAAATAAAGTTAAAAGGGACATTTCTACGAGCTGGAGCAATATACTCTCGAGTTAAAGATACAAATACACCAAAAGATTCTTGCGCCAACCCTCGAGATATAAAAGCAATGTGGGCTGAAAATTTTGGTTTGGATTTACCTGCATCAAAGCGTTTTGGTTTTATTTTAGAGGACGCGGATAATTGGATCTATAATGGCATAAATTCGGCATTTTATGCACCGGATCCTGATTTTACAATTGAAATTGGTGATACAGAATCCGAATGTGGTCAATATTGGTGGCAGAATAGTTTAAGCGAGAAGCCAATAAAGTATAACTACTTTTTAAAGTTTAAAAATACAATAATCAATGAAGTTCCTGTCGTTAATTTTCAAAATGAGAAACTACTTATTCCGTTTCCTGATATTGAGTTTATTACATACCCAGATAAACGAGATGGGCTTAATGCTAATATTTATTGTGACCTTTTTTATTTTAAAAAAGGCACGCTCGAATACTCTTTATTCTTACACATAAGAAAAATGGAGTCTGACACACCATCTTTCAATACTCCAATTACTAGTCAAATAAAGCCTCCAATTATTGAGTTGCCATTTTATATAGTGAGCTGTGACGAACAATTAAATAAATTAAAAATACACATTTTAAACTTATTTAAAGAGTTTGTTCAAAATCAAGAAAATATAGTCAAAGATAGTATCTACGAAGGTAATGTTACTGAACGTTATCAATTAGAGAGAGTATTTTGTGAATGGGCTTTTGAAATGCAACTCAAAAATATTAATGGAAGTATTGGCTGGAAATAACTTTTTCCTATTGGTTGCACTCTAAACTCACCAAAGCCCTTGGTTATACTTCCTTTCTTCAATCAACTTCTTATTTTTATATTAAACCTTTGCTAATAAGTGGTAGGCTCTTATATTAGATATTCGTCTTATTACTCTTTTTAATTCGTTTTTATTACGGAGGAGCGTAGATGTTTAAGTCAAAAAGAACACAAGGCGATAAGCCCTCCCAACAGAAAATGGATGCAGCGATTAAACGGCTGGAGCGTTTTAGTAAAATAACCGATAGTAATATTGGTGTGCCTTTTACGAAGTTTAAGTTTGGGATTGACGCTATTATCGGTTTAATACCTGTGGCAGGGGATGTTGTTGGTGTGGCTTTATCAAGTTATGTGTTGCTTGAAGCCCATAAGGTAGGGGCAGGTAAACGTACTAAATTAAAGATGCTTATTAATATTTTAATCGATTTCTTCGGTGGGTTAATTCCGTTATTTGGTGATTTTTTTGACGCCTACTTTAAAGCGAACACCCGTAATACGGCGATATTAAAAGAAGAGCTCATCAAACAAGGTAAGGCTGTATAGATATTTAATATTGAGCGTCGGCTTTCATTCACTTTAGCGTATTACAGATTATTCAAAGAGGAGTTTTCATGAAATTAACCCTTTACCATATGGGACATTGCCCGTACTGCAAACGAGTGATTAAAGTTATTCAGAGTCAGAAAGTCCCTGTGACCTACAAAGATTTAGATGTGCATGACAAATTAAGAAAAGAATTAATGGCTGGTGGCGGTAAAGTACAAGTACCGTGCTTATTGATTTCTGAAAAGGGTAAAAGTGATCAGTGGCTGTATGAGTCTCAGGATATTATTCACTTTTTAAAGCAACACTATTAAGGTTGTAAATTTAACCTGTCGTTAAAGCAAATAATAAAGGGGCTGTGATGCCCCTTTATTAACTGACTATTTTTATCAGCTGACTGTTTTAAACAACAGTAATGACATCATCCATTGCTAATCGTGCTTTTGGTAAGCCGTAATTGTAGTCTTCTTCTATTTTTGGATAACCGATCGCTAACGCCACTTCACAAATATGGCCATCTAGCTCTTCTTTAAATGCTTCTCCGATTAACTCAGCATCAACACCTTCCATTGGTGTTGAAGAGATACCCATGCGCGGCAATGTGTGCAGGATGTTACCTAGTGCAAGGTAAACCTGTGCTTTAGTCCATGCAGCGTTAACGCCATTCTCGTCAGTATTCGCATCGGCAAAAGCATAAGCGCCCATAAATCTACCGTACATTTCCGCTGGTAGGTGGCCTGAGCTAACTTCTACATCAACACGTTTACGGAATTTATCCTTGGTAAATTTAGGATCGTATGCCAATAAAATCGTATGTGATGCTTCTTTTGCATGTAATTGGTTAAACTGGTGCTTGTTAGCAAAAGTATCATGTAAACGTTGTTTCGCTTGATCACTCTCAATCACAATAAATTTCCATGGTTGTGAGTTAATTGATGAAGCTGATAAACGTAAGGCTTCTTTGATTATTTGCATATCTTCAGCTGAAATACGTTTTGTTTGATCATATTTTTTAGTGGTGTAGCGTGTATTTAAGTCTTTAATAATTTGCTGTGACATTGTTGTTTCCTGTTATTGCTTTTATTTCTTGGATTCATTTAATGTTAACTAGTATATCGTTTTCTAATGTATTGATAATACTGATAATGTTAAAAACAGTTTATACTATTTGTTAATAATAAAGTGAGGCAGAGTAACGGGATTATTTTTGTGATTACCTAATCAATGTAGTGTTGTTTTAAAGAATAGAGCAGCGGCAGGGGGGCAGGCTAAAAAAAGCCTATTTTAATCACTAAAATAGGCCATAGGAATAAGGTTAACAGCTTACTTGACGGTCACGCATAATGAAGGCTCTGGCATGATCGTAAGTTAAATTGTAGAAGAAAGCGTAAATTGTAATAAAAATAGTAACACCAATATCCATCATCAATGCTTCCCATAATCCCACCGATAATAAGATAGCGATAACCGGGATGGTGAAAATTAATAACCCGCCTTGGAATAAGATGGTATGAACAATACGTAATGAGAGGGTACGTTTGGTTTTATCTCCGGTTACAACCCGATCAAAACCCCAGTTATAGATAAAGTTCCATGCCATCGCGATAGTTGCAACTATTATCATGGTTCCTGATAGTGAAGCAGGATCATGATCCGTGAATGCAATTAAGACAAGAATAGCTAAACTCACTGCTAATACCTCGAATAATACAGCGTGGAAAATACGTTCAATCGGTTTCATTTTGTTTTTATCTCTCTAAAGTTAATGTTTCTACACATGTAGAAGCTGAGAGTATAAAGATCTAAATTTCACAAGAAAGTTAGAAGCTATCACGAACCGTGATAACCTAGTGTGAAAATAATGAGGTAAATTCAATGTATAGCCTAGAGCAATTAAAAATATTCGTGACTGTGTGTGAAACGGGATCTTTTTCGGCTGCAGCACGGCAATTAAAACGTGCACAATCGGGGGTGAGTCAATCCATTGCAAATCTTGAAATTGCGATTGATAAAACTTTATTTAATCGTGATAAAAATACGCCTGCCTTGACCGAACAAGGGACAGCTTTGTTGCCCATTGCCAAGTCGATATTACATCAACAACAGAATTTTGATCAAAAGGTTGAATCGTTAGCGCAAGGTGAAGAGCATGAATTAGTGGTTGCCATTGATGAAAGCTTAGTAAATGCGGCCTTGATGCAGATTTTATCGCCGCTCGCGGAACAATTCCCTATTACACACATTGAGTTAGTTGTTGCGCCAACCTTTGATGTGGAAAGTATGGTGCGTGCCGGAGATGCGCAGATTGGTATCGTTTATGTTGATGGTGAACTGAAAGTCGATATGGACTTTTTTACGTTAGGACATGCACGGTTTTTGACTATTGCCTCGCCAACACATCCGTTGGCTAACTTATCGGTAGTAGAAGAAGCTGATTTGAAAGGGTACCGCCAATGTGTTCATCGTAGCGTGCAGAAAAAAGAGTTGTGGTTTAGTTATAAGATTAGTTCAACTGCATGGTATGCCAACACGCATAAAGCATTAGTTGAACTGGTTAAACAAAATGTCGGTTGGGCTGTGGTGCCAGAGCTATTGGCTGCTGAAAGTATTGCTGCTGGCGAGGTAGTAACATTACCCGTTGCTCATGAGTACGATGGTTGGTTAACAGTGGTCGGGTGTTTAGTTTCTCGCAGTCATACCTCGGGGCCAGTATTAGAGGCAGTGATCAATTTATTACAACAACACAGTTTAGTTGATAAAGATTGGGATCTAAGAAAGTAACTGAGCTTGATAGTTATGCTGGTGTTACTTTGATCTGCTCCACAAATCAATAAGATAGGTTACGCTTATAAAGCAGTTATTGATCTAAGCCTATTATTATTCATCTCAATTCCTCGATAATCTTATTTCTAGTTAGATTTGGGGAGGTTAGATTGTATAAATATTTGAAATATATATTACCGATATGCGTACCTTTATTTATTCTGTATTTACCACTGTCGGCTTTTCCCTTTGAAGGTATGACAATTGTTCAGCAGCGTATCGCCGCCATTTTTGTGTTTGCTACATTAAGCTGGATATTAGAGCCTATTCCCATTCATGCCACTTCCGTTGCGATCATTACTTTTGAGTTGTTGTTGGTCTCAGATAAAGCACTCATTCTGTTTCGTGGTGGCGAGAGTTTGCAACAATACGGCGATCCGATAAGTTATGTTGATATTATGGCTACCTTTGCTAGCCCGATTATTATGCTGTTTCTGGGTGGTTTTTTTCTGGCTATTGCGGCAACAAAATATCGCTTAGATGTTAATTTAGCACGTGTTCTACTTAAGCCGTTTGGTCAGCAACCTCGTTTTTTAATGTTAGGGTTGATGCTGATCACCGGGTTGTTTTCAATGTTTATGTCAAATACCGCGACAACTGCCATGATGTTATCTATTTTGGGGCCAGTTATTGCTTTGTTCAGCCCTAAAGATCCTGGTCGAGTAGCCTTTGCATTATGTATTCCACTGGCTGCAAATATTGGTGGTATTGGTACGCCTATTGGCACGCCACCTAACGCAATTGCACTAAAGTATTTACAAGGTGAGAATAGTATTAACTTTGCTGAGTGGATGGCATTTGGTGTGCCTTTTACGATTATATTGATGGCTTTTTCTTGGTACTTAATCAATAAAATATTTCCTGCAAATCAGCGTGAAATAGTGCTTGATATTCAAGGTGAGTTTTTAAAAACACCCAAAGCATTATTAGTTTATGCGGTATTTATTATCACGATTCTATTGTGGTTAATGGGCTCAGTTCATGGCATGAACTCCTATACAGTCGCGATGATACCGGTGACGATATTTTTAATGGCAGGGATTATTACTAAAGATGATTTAAAGAAAATATCATGGGATGTTTTGTGGTTAGTTTCCGGTGGTATTGCATTGGGGTTAGCCTTAGACAAAAGTGGGTTAGCCGCCCTGATAGTGTATAGCATTCCTTTTGATTCTTTCTCTCCTTATGTGGTGCTAGTTGGGGCGGCATTTTTAAGTTTATTGATGGCTAATTTTATGTCTAATACCGCAACGGCAAACTTATTAATGCCGATTATGGCGACGCTCGGAGTATCAATGAGCTCACTGATTCCATTAGGGGGCGAAGTTACTTTATTATTAGTGATTACATTCGCTTCTTCATTGGGAATGTCGCTACCCATTAGTACACCTCCTAATGCTTTAGCGCATGCCACTGGCCATATAAAAACCAAAGATATGGCAAAAGTGGGGGTGATTGTCGGGGTTTCAGGTATTTTATTAAGTTTTATTATGGTTTGGATATTAAACTTAGTTGGGCATATTTAAGGAGTATATATGGATAAGTTACATCTTGTTTGTGTTGACGATGATGCAGAAGTTACCTTTAATTTGTTACAAGCGCTTTCGCCTCTTGCTCAGTTTATGACCTTATCGCAATGTAACTCGGCGGATGAAGCCTTAAAAAAAATGGATGAAATCGATAGGCAAGGCGACTTTCTGGTTTTAATTGTGTCAGGTATAACCCATTGCCAAGGAAGTCAGGTTTCATTTTTGGAAGGTATCGCAGAAGATATTCGATTTGTTCATACTAAAAGAATTTTAATTGCCGGTGATACCGCTAAGGAAGTTTTTATCAATGCAATTAATATCGCCCACGTCAATCGCTTTTATGAATTAGACTGGGACGCAGATACTTTATTGCAGCAAGCACGTGTTTTAGTGACTAAATATATTTTTGCAAAAGGCTTGGACTATGAAAAATACCAAGCTCACCTCGATTACGAAACCATTTTGAAACGAGTGAGAAGGAGTATTTAAGTCATGCTTAGGTAATCATTTTTTGCATCAAAAGTATTAGATTAACCAGTGCCAGCTTTGATAAAGCTAAACACTGATTTTTAATAGCGCTATTTTTATTAAGTGAGACTACTTTTATTTCCTAATATCAATGACAGGTCGATATGTGGGTAATAGCATCATCATATTAACTGTTTTAATAGGTAAATTTACTGTTGGCCAGCACTTTACCTTGGCTATCTTGTAATTCAACTAACCAGTTACCTTGCATATTTTTTTGTACGAGTTTACTTGAGTTGCTTCTCCATCGGTCAGCCCCTACACCAACTCTTACTTTAGCTAACTGCTTGCCATTTAATTTCCAAACATAATATAGCGTTTCATTTCTTAAGTTAATGGCTTCAGAGAATGCCCAGATCGTCGTAATGTTCTTCTTAAATGTGAGAGAGCTGAAGTCACCAGCAGGTTCTTTGCCATTTATATAAGGTGCTAAGCTAAAGCGTTTAATATTATCAGAGAAAATGGTTGTATTAGGCTGGCTAAATAGGCCATTGGAACGAGGTGTTACTTCAGCAGTATCCTTTGTTTGAACTGTTGCTTGGGCCGTTGTTTGAGTCGCTTCAACAATTGGCGTTGTTGACGCTTGATTGCTGGAGTTTGTTCGTGCAGTTGTGGTATTTGTATTGAGAGAATTGGTGTTTTTCGCTTCAGATGAGTTTATCTCGTTGGATGTGATCGTTAGGTCTTTGACTACTGGCTGTGATTTTGGTTGCTCGTCTTCGCCAAAATAATGTTTAAAACTAATAATGATAGTAATCAATATTATTAATATTGCAGCGATTAAGAGGGCGATACGTCCCCAGTAATATTGACGACGCGGTTTTTCTGTTAGTACACCGTTATTTTTGAGAGGCGCGGTGGTCTGTTGATTAAAGCTTACACGGACGGTCATGTTTTTCGAATCTTTCATGTCATATTTCTCACTGCAGTTTGAGAACGATGCTGAGTTACAAAAATAATCCATAAATTAAAGATTATTTATAACTTTATGCTGGTTTGATGATTATTTTACTTATTTATTGTCATTTGACTAGCCTTGAAAGTTCAATAATTGGTTTAATTTTTTAAAATAGATGGCAGGTTTTACAAAAAAGAGAGAAGTCACTTTTTCTAGCATGGAGCGTGCTTCTCTTTATTTATTAGGGGCTATTAAATTAATAAGGGGAGGGAGTTCATCTTTTAAAGAGTGGTGTACGTGAATAAACAGGTGTTTAACGTTTTTTCTCTTCTTTCATTTGCCAGTCTTCAAGTTCAACTAATACCGACAATGCGCCTTGACCACCAAATTCAAGCGGTGCTTGATGAAAAGCAAGGATGTCAGGGTGTTGAGCTAGCCATAAAGGAACTTGCTTTTTTAGGACATGCTTGCCCATTCCATGGATAACACTACAACAATATAACCCTTCTTTTTTACAACAATTAATCAAAGCGGCCAATTCACTCTTTGCTTCTTGTTGAGTTAAACCATGTAAATCTAGAATGATCTCTGGAGCAAAGTCGCCTCGGCGTAACTGTTTCACTAGGTATTTTTGAGCATCACCTCGACAATAACGAACAGGGCCATCTGCAGGTAATAGAGGCTCAAAAGCATCAGAAAAATGGCTCTGTTCAAAGTTCTGTTCACGTTTTTCTTTGATAACAGCTTTATTCTTAATGTTTTTCGGTGGCAAAATTATGGTATCCTGTTGCAATTTTTTGATACCAGCAAATTCTGCGCTAAACAGCGAAAAATCATTGTCATTTTTATTGTCGGCCATGCTTCTTCCTAATCTAGCGTTTTGAGTATGCGGAGTTTACCTTAAGTGGAGAATAAATTGGATACGATTTTTAGTAATGAAGCGGTTGACGAGTTAGTTACCATTCAAGATATGGTACGTTGGGCGGTGACTGAATTTAACCGTGCTGGATTATTTTTCGGCCACGGTACTGATAATGCTTGGGATGAAGCGGTACAGTTAATATTACCTTCTTTGAATATTGAGCTTCAAAGCAATGTCTCTGTTTTACAATCACGTTTAACAAAACGTGAGCGTAGAATGTTAGTGGACCTTATTGTGACGCGTATTGAACAACGTATTCCAGTACCTTATTTAACCAACAGTGCTTGGTTTGCAGGGTTAGAGTTTTATGTTGATGAGCGCACGTTAGTACCTCGCTCTCCAATCGCTGAATTGATTGAAGCTAAATTCCAACCTTGGGTAACGACACCACCAAAACGTATTTTAGATTTATGTACGGGCAGTGGCTGTATTGCTATTGCTTGTGCTTACGAGTTTCCTGAAGCAGAAGTTGATGCAGTTGATTTATCTGAAGAAGCATTAGAAGTGACGGATATTAATATCCAAAATCATGGCCTTTCAGAGCAAGTGTTCCCGATTCAATCTGATTTATTTAGTGGCATAGAAAATGAGAAGTACGACTTAATTGTTTCTAATCCACCTTATGTTGATGCTGAAGATATGGCAAACTTACCAGACGAATATAAACATGAGCCTGAATTAGGTTTAGCGTGTGGTGATGATGGTTTAGATCTTGTGCGTGATATGTTACGCCAAGCTGCAGGTATGCTAACAGATAACGGTGTTTTATTTGTTGAAGTAGGGAACTCTCAAGTTCACTTACAAGCTGCTTACCCAGAGATCCCGTTCCAATGGATTGAATTTTCAATTGGTGGACACGGTGTATTTACTCTGACTAAAGCACAGCTTGAAAACATTAACATCTAGTTATAGCAACATCGTAGTTGTGATGATGCGTATTATTTAACATTTATTAAAGTGAGAAATTAACAATGGCAGGAAGCAGTATTGGTCAAGTGTTTAAAGTGACAACGTTTGGTGAGAGCCATGGTGTAGCGTTAGGTTGCATCATTGATGGTATTCCACCGAACTTAGCAATCACTGAAGAAGATTTGCAACATGATTTAGACCGTCGTCGTCCAGGGCAATCTCGTTATACAACGATGCGCCAAGAAGGTGACCAAGTTAAGATTTTATCTGGCGTATTTGAAGGAAAAACAACGGGTTGTAGCATTGGTTTAATCATTGAAAATACCGATCAACGCTCTAAAGATTATTCAGCTATCAAAGACTTATTTCGTCCTGGTCACGCTGATTACACTTACCATCAAAAGTATGGACACCGCGATTACCGTGGTGGCGGTCGCTCTTCTGCACGTGAAACTGCAATGCGTGTAGCCGCTGGCGCCATTGCTAAAAAATACTTGAAAGAGCAATTTGGTATTGAAATCCGTGGTTACTTAAGCCAAATGGGCGATATCACACCTGATACTATTGATTGGAACGAAGTAGAAAATAACCCTTTCTTCTTCCCTGACACAAGTAAATTAACGGACCTAGAAGATTGCGTGAAAGCGTTAATTAAAGAAGGTAATTCAATTGGTGCTAAGGTAACAGTAGTGGCTTCTGGTGTTCCTGTTGGTTTAGGCGAGCCGGTTTTTGATCGTCTTGATGCTGAATTAGCGCATTCTTTAATGAGCATTAATGCCGTTAAAGGAGTGGAAATTGGTGATGGTTTTGAAGTTGCCAACCAAAAAGGCACTGAGCACCGCGATGAGATGACCCCTGATGGTTTCTTATCAAATCATGCTGGTGGTGTGTTAGGTGGTATTTCAACAGGGCAAGATATTGTTGCTTCTATTGCTTTAAAACCAACGTCTAGTTTAACTATTCCTGGTCGTACTATTACAACCGATGGTGATGCGACGGAAATGATCACCAAAGGGCGTCATGATCCATGTGTAGGGATTCGCGCAGTGCCTATCGCAGAAGCACAAATGGCGATTACTTTATTAGATCATGTATTACGTCATCGTGCACAAAATTTACATGTCACAACTAAAACACCGCATTTGAAATAAATATTTGTATCCAACACCTGAGTTTATGAGTTATAAACTCAGGTTATAATTTATTTATAAATTAGAAAACGCCTATTTGTAAATTCAGAGAGCTTGGATGATGATAGTTGTTATTTTTCTGAAAAATTTTTAAATTCTGTTTAAGAAACTGACTGTTTTTTATTCTGGGTGATGAGTAAATCATTAATGCAAAGTAATACAATCTAGAAATGCGTTGTTATTTATTTTCAAAAAGTACTTTTTGAGTGCTTTTAGTTATTGTAAGTTAAGGTCTGCAGTTATTGATGGTGATGATGCACTTAAGAACAACTCCTGTTCCTAAATATAGTCTATACGTCTATTCTTTAAATACATAAGTCTTGAGTTTCTTTTTCTCAAGTATCAGTTGTTTATATATTTGTACTTATTTACACTTTAAAACATATACTCATTTCAGTGTTAGTTATATGCTCTGAAGTGTAAATTGATATAATAACTGTTTTTATAATGTTTAAATTATAGAGTAATAAAAGGTTCGTTTTAAGTGAAAAAAATAGCTGCACCTTTGGATATGCAAAATGGAGCAAAGTTTAAAACCAATAAATTTGGTTATGTGACAATTGTTGAATATTATAATTGTCATACCGTTATTGTTTGCTTTGAAAATACAGGCAATATTCGTTCTATCAGTGCTGCAAAACTTAGAAGTGGTAATGTACCAGACCGTAACGTCCCTCCCGAATCAGTTTTATTAGGTGAAAAAGTTTATTCTTTAAAGCACGGTTGGTTAACTGTTATAGAAATCCAGTCTGAAAATATAGTCATACTAAACAATGAGCAAAATGAAAAACTGCAAATGTTGCTACCTGCAGTACAAAAAATGAGAAACCAATTAAATAAACTTGATTCAAGTAAGCCTAATAATAGTAAGATGTTATCTTTGAAGGACTTAACAAAGAGAGACAAAGTTGTTAATTCCATCGTGAAAAAAATGCTTTCAGATTACGGAAAATAACTAAATTTAACCTACCTAATAATATTTATTAATTGTTTTTGTCCCAACTTTTATTTTCTATCGTTAGATCCTTAATTTTTATTGATTATCTAATCGCTCCCTTTTCAGTAAACTTGAAATTGTGACAGTGATCGCAAGACTACTTTTGTTTCGCGACTGTTATCACATTTGCCTTCCCTTCATTCAGTTATGATTTTCCTCAAATTAACAACATAGAAATTTTAATTCACCTAATAAAGGGAAAGTAATATGACTAAAATATTAGTGGTATGTGGAAATGGTTTAGGGACATCACTTATGATGGAGATGGCGGTTAAAGATGTAGTCAAAAAAATTAGCTTTGATGCGAATGTTGATCATGAAGATCTATCCTCTGCTCATTCAAGTCAAGCAGATATCTGGGTCGCAGCAACAGATATAGCAGCTCAGTTGGAAGATATGGGCAAAAAAAATATCATCAGTCTTACTAATATTTTTGATAAAGAAGCGATAGAAGAGCAATTAACAAATATCATTAAAGGATAAGGAGGTTAATATGGTTAATTTCTTTGAATTTATGCTTGGCTTATTAAAAGAGCCTGCACTTATGGTCGGCCTTATTGCCTTTATCGGATTAGTCGCTCAAAAAGCAGACCTATCATCGGTATTGAAAGGCACTATCAAAACGGTAATGGGATTTCTAATTTTAGGATTTGGTGCAGGGGCTTTAGTCGGTGCGTTAAATAATTTTGCATTAGTATTCACTGAGGCGTTTGGCGTAAGTGGAGTAATTCCCAATAATGAAGCAATAGTTGCAATTGCTCAGGAAGCCTTTGGTTATGAAATGGCGTTAATTATGTTCTTCGCTTTTGTGGTGAATATACTATTAGCTCGTCTTACTCCTTTAAAATATATATTTTTAACCGGTCATCATACAATGTTTATGTCTATGTTGGTTGCTGTTATTCTATCAACGGCAAATATTACTGGTATTACTTTAGTTGCTTTAGGTTCAGGTATTGTTGGCTCATTAATGGTAATTATGCCAGCAATAGGACAGAAATATACTGAAAAGGTAATGGGGACTGATCAATTAGCAATAGGACATTTTTCAACACTTTCTTATGTTGTTGCTGGTTATATCGGTAGCAAGCTTGGTGATACTTCTAAGTCCACAGAGCATATTAATGTGCCGAAAAGTTTGATGTTTTTACGTGATACTCCTGTTGCAATTGCGGTAACAATGGGAGTCTTTTTCTTATTAGCTTCTATTTTTGCTGGTGGCGCTTTTGTAGAAGAGGTTTCAGGTGGACAAAATTGGGTGGTATTTACTTTTATCCAATCTTTAACCTTTGCGGGCGGTGTTTATATCGTTCTTCAAGGTGTGAAGATGCTCATCGCTGAAATTGTGCCTGCATTTAAGGGGATCTCTGATAAATTAGTTCCAGGTGCAAAACCAGCTTTAGATTGTCCAATGGTTTTCCCAATGGCTCCAAATGCAGTATTAATAGGTTTTATTTCTTCATTTGCTGCGGGTCTTTTGGCAATGGGAATTCAAGGCGCATTTGGTTGGACGATTATTGTTGCTGGGGTAGTTCCACACTTCTTTGTTGGAGGGGCTGCTGGTGTATACGGTAATGCGACTGGTGGTTTACGCGGTGCAATATTAGGGGCATTTACACAAGGTTTATGTATTTCATTTTTACCTATGTTGTTATTGCCTGTACTCGGTGGTTTAGGTTTAGAAGCAACGACCTTTGCTGATTTTGACTTCGGCGTTGTTGGGTTGTTCCTTGGGTGGATGGTACTATGAGTATATTTGACTTAATTGGTACCGATGGTATTGTTATTTGCAAAGAGAATAATTTAACTGTAAACGCAGCATTAGATATCTGTTGTTCTAAACTATTAGTAAATAAAAAAGTAGAGCAGAGGTATGTAGATGCGATTAAGGATTTACACCATAAAATAGGGCCTTATTATGTTTTAGCTCCTAGACTTGCAATGCCACATGCTCGTCCGGAAGATGGTGTCAATCAAGGTGCATTGCAGATTACAGTATTTACACAAGGAGTAGATTTTGAGTCAGAAGATAATGGCGATGTTTATTTGTCCATTACCTTAGCTGCTGAAGACTCTGATAGGCACATTCAAACGATAATGGCCTTATCAAATTTATTCCAATGTGATGATGCTATTGAAAAGATTATCACAGCTGAAAGTGTGGATACTATTATAGAAATACTTAAACAATACTAATTTTAATTAGTTAATGAAAACCATGAAGGTGATAATTATATTTATCACCTTTTTTATATTATAAGTTTTAATACTGTGTCTCTTAATTCGACATAAAATAATTTAAAAAAATAAGCATGAATATGAATTTTCAAGCACTTTATTATTCCTCTCATTTTATATTCTTCTACCATACTTCACTCGCATATTTTATGTTAATCCATTGATTAAAATAAAAAACTCAGTAATTATAAATTCATTATTAGCTAGTTAATTGTCGTGAAACACAACGGCCTACTTGGTCGGGCTTTATGTTGAAAAAATGCCCTATACTAACTAGTTTCCCCTATAAAAAGCATTTCTTTTGAAAGTCGCTGTATAAGAGTGACAAAGCTGTTTTTAATGAAAGGGGATCTACTATTTAATGTCATCATCTTTTACATGATAAAGAGGGCGACGGTAAGCGCTATTACATACAGGTTTTTTATTATCCTGTTACATTTTTTCATTAACCAGATGTGATTTATTCGAGTAAAGTTGAGGTATTATTAGTGAAGGTATTTACAATTTCATTTGTTTTTTCTATCGCCACTTTGTTTATATTAGTGCTCTTAGATAGTAGTTTAGCTAATTTATATTGTGTATGGCCTTTGCATTTATTAGCTACGACTGGCTTTTTAGGTGACAACCTAAATAGTATTTACCATGATTGGTATGAAGTCTCCATGACCGTTTCTTTACTGACACAAACCTTAATAATTTATTTACTCACAGCAAGATTAAGCAAAAAGAAAGTTTAATAGTGGTTTATGAATTATGTAAAGATCACAGGTGAAGTCTATTAGTTTTTAGGTCGTTGGATTAGATTTAGATAGTAGGCTGGGGTAAAGTTGCCTACCTTTAATTAAATATTAGTGACTTAATTATTAAGGTAGGCCGATCTTCGCATTCAGATAATAACTGTATTAGCAGCAATCTGAATCGCGACAACAATCACCACAAACACAACCGTCAGCGCATTTGCAGCTGTCAGTATTACAACAACATTCAGGTGTTTTTTGATCTTCACAACATTTACAATCGCTCATGCTTATTCTCCAATTAGGTTAGGGTTTGGTCAGTGTTACAACACTGCCAATGGTTTTCAAAACAATCTAGTAAATGACAATCAGTTTGGACACTATTACTTGAGCCACAAGTATTTGAAAATAGTTCCAGCGCTTTTAACGTTGACTGCAATTCTGAAATTTGTGTTTTAATTTCTTCAATTTTTGCCAACGATTTCTGTTTCACGACCGATTGTGATTGACTACAACAACTATCGAAAATAAGAAATTCCTTAATCTCGTCTAAGGAAAAGCCAACGCCTTGCAGCTTTTTGACTAAACGTACCACTCTGATGTCTTCATTAGAGTAGTGACGAAATCCATTGGTTTTTGGCGGTTGCTGAATAATATCTTTACGTTGATAAAAACGAATCGTTTCTACGCCAACATTAGCAGCCTTAGCCAGTACACCAATGGTAATAGGTTTGTTCTCACTCATCGATAACTCCCATCCTACACTCTGTACCGTGGTACAGAGTCAAGTAGTGATTTTAAAAAACGAAAAAATTTTGATGCTCAGAGGCTTATCATACAATATTTAATAGTCAGTTCTGATCTTTTTCATGACCTGATTTAATAACGCATAGCCATTCATGATCCACGTTTTATGAGTTACTGCCCAGCATTTTTTTATTGTGACTCATCTGTTTTTGGTGAATTTCGTCTTTAGTTTTATTGATATTTTAATAAGGGTAGCAGTGCGTGAAGCAATTCATCACCCTTCGTTACGATTATTATTTGTACCGCTTGCTTTAGATTAATGCACCATAATAAGTCGTTTTGGTTGATTTTAGTGCAGAGTTTAACCGTTTGGTCAACATGTCTATTCATTTCACGCTTTGATTGTTTATTTGTTGAAAGAATAAATATCAATAAAAGCAATTACATCAGAAAAGTTGATTAGATATTCCTAAAGAATGCTTTTTTTGTATTTATTTTTTATATTTTTTGCATATTTAAAAAAGTTGGTGCGGATCTTGAATTATTGTTTAGGTAATTAAATCGAACAGCAAATAAAGAGCGCTAGCTTAAAAGCTAGGTATCTTGATAAAAATTCGAATGCTAATGAGGCTGTTCTTCAAGATTTATATCGTATTAAACTTTATGTAATAAAAGGGATGTCATAATGAAAGCTTTAATTATAGGTGCAGGAATCGGTGGAATGTCAGCTGCTGCGTCATTAAAACAACAGGGAATTGAGTGTGAGGTATTTGAAGCTGTTAAAGTGATGAAGCCTGTTGGTGCGGCGATATCTGTTTGGTCAAATGGTGTTAAATGTATGAACCATCTTGGTATGGGTTACATTATGGATAAACTAGGTGGGCCAATGCTCAGTATGGCGTACCTAGAAGCGAAGACAGGTACGGTCATGACACAATTTAGCCTATCTCCTTTAATTGATGCCGTCGGTGAACGACCATGCCCAGTATCACGTGCTGATTTACAGTCTATGATGATCGATGACTGGGGAAGAGAAAAAGTACAATTTGGTAAACGTATTGAACGTGTTGAGCAAGATGAAAGCAGCGTGACAGCTTATTTTACTGATGGAACTTCTGCAACAGGCGACTTTATGATTGCTGCTGATGGTGCAAATTCAGCGGTACGTGAAACAGTTATCGGTAAGAAAATTGAACGTCGCTATGCAGGGTATGTGAATTGGAATGGATTAATTGAGGTTGATGAATCAATTGCACCGAAGCAACAATGGACTATTTTTGTTGCCGAAGGTAAACGTGTTTCAGTGATGCCGATTGCTGATAACCGTTTCTACTTTTTCCTTGATGTACCATTACCACTTGGTTTACCAGAAGATCGTGAAACATTACGCAATGATTTAAAAGGTTATTTTGAAGGTTGGGTTGAACCTGTTCAAACGTTAATTGAAAAACTAGATCCAATGACCACAAACCGTATTGAGATTCATGATGTAGAGCCAATTGATACCTTTGTTAAAGGAAGAATAGCTTTACTCGGTGACTCCGCTCATCCAACAACACCTGATATTGGTCAAGGTGGTGGTTCTGCTATGGAAGACTCAGTGGCACTTGGTATGGCTTTTTCTGAAACTAAAGATATTGAAACTGCGCTAGCGGCTTATGAGTCTATGCGTCACGAACGTGCAACAGATCTAGTATTGAAAGCACGTAAACGTTGTGACGTTATTCATGCTAAAGATCCGGCTGCGACAGAAACTTGGTATCAAGAGCTTAAAGAAGAAACAGGTGAAAACATTATTGAAGGCCTAAAACAAACTATTGTAAATGGTCCTTTAGGTTAATCTCTTCTGCTCATTAAGTGATAAGCTTTTATTGCTCAATGCTATGCTCATACTACCTTGTTATATAAAAATGCTAAGGTAGTGTGGGTAGCTTAAATTGATTAATATTTTTCTAGATGCTTATCTAAATTAGCTATCTTGGTTAACTAGTGCATTGAGAAAGTCTTTTACCTCACTTCCTCATCTTGATTGACACACCTAGATTATTTGAGTCATTACCTTTAACCTAAATACTGCTTAAATTTGAGTATCTTTCCTTGCTCTGTAATAGTGATACCATCTTGCTCTAACAAGGTTTTTTGTCGGATAAAGGCATCTCCTTGCAATGATATTTTTCCTTGTGAGTTAACCACTCGAAACCAAGGTAAACGGGTATCTTTGGGTAACTTAGCAAGTATTTTACCTACATGACGTGAATGGGCAGGGTAGCCAGCTTGACTCGCCAGTTGGCCATATGTAATTAAGCTGCCTTTTTCAATATAAGACAAAATAGTATAAATATTTTGAGCAAATTCTTTCATTAAACCACTCTTTTTGTTTCTTTACTGTAGCTAAACTCATTACCCTTCATTGGGTTTTTAGGTATTAACAGAGACAGAGTTAATGAACAGATAGCAAACCCTGCACCACAATAAAACACCCAAGCAGGATTATTTATCCAAACAATACCTAATAAAACCGGAATAACAACTGCGGCGATATGATTAATCGTGAAACTAATACCTGCCGTTGAAGCAATGTCTTCTGGATTGGCTATTTTTTGAAAGTAAGTTTTAATGGCGATTGCTAAGGCAAAGAACAGGTGATCAATAACATATAGTGAGGCAGCTATTGTACTGTTTTCAACTAAAGCGTAGGAGATGAATAATATAGCGAGACCAATATATTCGAATATTAAAACAGAACGCTCTCCAAAGTGGCCTATTAACTTGCCAATTTTAGCGGCGAATAACCAATTGAATACATAGTTAATTAAAAATAGAGCGCTGATCTGGGCAACACTGTAATGGAATTTTTCGACCATTAAAAAACCAGCAAAGACCACAAATATTTGTCGGCGAGCACCACTGAAAAAGGTCAGAGCATAATATAACCAATAACGTTTTTTTAAGATGAATTTCTTGCTTTGTTCCGTTATTGGCGGGAATTGTTTAAAGGCATTGGCTAATACAATGGTTAACACTAAACCCAAACCACCAAACAGCAAATAAGTTATTTGATAGCTGATATGAAATAGGTCCATCAATAACCAGACACTGGCGTATGCTAATAAGGATGCGATTGCTTTTATAGATAAGATACGCCCCATAAAATGCGCCGCTTTTTGTTTTTCTATCCATTGTAAGGTTAATGATTGATTCACTGTTTCAAAATAATGAAACCCGATCGACATTAATACGGTGGTTAAATAAAGGCCAATAACCTGAGGGAAAAAGCCAGTAATGGCCACACCTATTGAGGTTATTGCCAAAGAAACTATCGCTAAACGTTGCTCTTTAATGAACAGTAAAACATAAATAACCGTGAAAGCTAAAAAGCCTGGGACTTCACGTAGACTTTGCAAAATACCAATTTCAACACCTGTAAAAGCCGCTTTTTCTACCACAAAGTTATTGAGTAATACCATCCAAACTGAAAAAACGAGGGGCATAATAAAGGCCATCGTTAGTAATAAATTTTCTGGTTTTTTAAAGAAAGGGGAGGATTTCATCCGCTGTATTATCCTAGTTAAAGCATTAGTTTACGCTTTTTAGCAAAAAGAAACGAGCTAATACAATACGTTAATAGCTGAGTTTTAATTTTCCTTATGGTAATGATAGTTATTTGCATTTATAGTTTAGAATGTTTATTCTCCAAACCCTTTTCTTTTTTTACTTAGCGATCAGTCGTTCTAATGGATTATGATGAAACGATATTTATTTGATAGAAATGATGAGCATTCTAGTTGTGGCGTTGGGTTTATTACTAACAAACACAGTTTGCAAACGCATCAGTTATTAGCTCATGCACACCAAGCATTATGTATGATTCCTCACCGAGGAGGAATGAGTGCGCAGGGAATTGGTGACGGTGCTGGTGTCAATATTGACATCTCTTTAGATTTTTTCCGTAAAGTGACAGGCGATAAAACGTTACAGCAAGGTGGTTTTGGTGTTGCTAACTTTTTTTATCCCGTAGACAAAACACAGCATAAAGTAGCAGATGAAATTATTGAAAATATACTCAATGATTTTCAATTCCCAATTATCATGTGGCGCGAACTGCCCGTTGATTTAAATGCGCTTAATGAAGCCAGCCAAGCGGCACAATTTTCGATTAAGCAATTAATCTTTCATTGTCCCCAGCATATTAATTCACAAACTGAATTTGAAAAGCAAATTCATCAGGCGTTACTAGCCATTGAATATCCTGCTTATACTCAGCCTGAATTATATGGGTTATATCCGATGTCGATGAGCAGTCGCACACAGGTATTAAAAGGACGTTTAAACAGTTGGGAGGTTATTCCTTATTTCAAAGATCTAGTGGATGAAGACCATAAAATACATACATTATTTTTCCACACACGCTTCTCTACTAATACCGCCCCTAACCCCATGTTTGCTCAACCATTTCATCGTATGGCCCATAATGGCGAGTTAAATACCGATAGAAAAAATCGTTTAAGTGAAGATGCGATTGCGCGTTTTAAAAAGAAAAAAGTGATTTTTCCCCAAGGCCAGTCAGATTCCGCGCGTTTAGACCAAACACTGGCTCGTCGTATTTGTGAAGATGACCTTGAGATTGATTTTGCTGCTTTAGCGATGATGCCGCCAGCTTGGGAAAATGATAGTTCATTAACTGAACCAGTACGCCATATGCTCGAATACTTCTCACTTTATGAAGAGAAAAATGATGGTCCGGCTGCGTTTATTTTTGGTGATGGCATCAAAATAGGAGCTCGTCTCGATAGATTGGGTTTACGACCATTAAGAACCGTTGAAACCAATGATTATTTAGCCGTTATGAGTGAAGCGGGTCAGATTGATTTCCCTGCTAATGAAGTGATTCGCCGAGGACGCATTGAAGCAGGCGGGATGGTGGTGTTTGACCATGCCTCAAAACAGGTATCTTATACAAATGACATACTAGCGCGATTATCCAAAGAGAAGCCTTATTCAGCATTATTACAGGAAGCGCGTATCGAATTATCGCAGCTGCCTGAAGTGCCGCTGTCTGACGTGAATTATACCTCTAGCTTGAGTTTAGCCGCACGCCATGTTGCTTATAGCTTAAACCAAGAAAGCTTTAAGTTTATGCTTGACCCAATGATTCAGAGCGGCATGGAAAAAATATCTGCAATGGGATATGGGCTTGCGCCTAATGCCTTAGCAAAAGATGAAGGGGGAATGTCACGTTATTTCAGCCAACGCTTTGCACAGGTGACTAATCCGCCTTTAGATAGTATTCGTGAAGCTGATGGTATGACGCTAAGAGTTACGCTTGGGGCTAAAGCGAATATGGGGGATGAACAACAAGGGAAAGTAAAAACTAAACAGTTAACGCTTGAATCTCCTATTTTACAGCCACAACACCTTCAGCAAATCTTACAACAAGATCGTCTATCAGTTGCCACCATTGATACCTTGTATGAAGCTGATTTAAATAATTCAAAAGCCAATCAAGTGCGTTTGTTAACTCAGCTTGAAGTGATTGCTGATCAAGCAGAAGCATTAGCCAGTAACGGCTGTGAAATTATTGTATTAAGTGACCAAGCGGTATCTCATCAATTGGCTGCGGTACCGGCGATGTTAGTGATTGCATCTGTGAATCAACGTTTGATTAAAAAAGGCTTACGTTTTACAACCAGTTTAATCTTTCAAACCGGACAAATTTCCAGTACCCATGATATCGCCTGTTTATTAGGATTTGGCGCATCTGCTGTTTGTCCTATCTCTGTCTATTACCGTGCTCAAGAGCTTTGTAGCAATTTAAGTGAGATGGAAAAAGGCTTACAAAAATTCCAAAAAGCGATTGAAAAAGCGTTAATGAAAACCATGGGTAAATTTGGTTTATGTACCGTTGAAAGTTATATCGGCGGTGAGTTTTTTGAATCTAACTTTATCGATACCCAAGACTCAGCATTAGCAAAACTATTTCCTAATATTCATTCACCTGTTGGGGGAGCTCGATTTGCTGATTTAGCAGATAGTTCGGCGCATTGGCATAAAAAAGTATTTGATATTCAAAGCCTCGATCAAATCCCTGTATTAGGGTTATTTAAAGAGCGTGCAGAGGGGGCGGGCCATAGTTTTGGTAATACCGCCGTGCGTGAATATATTAATATGACGGAAGAAACTATCAGTTATGTTGATCAACAGGCCGCGGTAGAGCAAGAGCAGTTACTGACCATTCCTGAAGATGCCGGCTATGTTGATTTAGGCTTTGAAGCACGAACACCTGCTCAAATTGATACTTTTAACATTACATCTGCGTACCGACAATTTTCCTTAAGCATGCATGAAGAGCGTGATAAGCGACCCGCTGCATTGCGTGATGTGCTGGCGTTACCTTTGTTACTCGATGACTGTGAAGTAGAGATAGATTTCGTTACTGCGTTTAATAGTGTTTCTTATAAGGGCTCACCGCGTTTTTCTGTAAAAGGGTTAACGGCTGAAGTTAATGAGCAAGGCGAAGCGAGTTTAGCGCTATCCACGCCAAGCCAAGAAAGGCATCAGCAATTATATCAAGCGATTGAAATCTTACACAAAGATCAAGTCACTTTGACTAGCATAGATGCTAAGCAGGTTACTATACATTGTGTAGGTGATGCCTTGTTATGGGTAAACAAAATATTTTCTGCGCCTCAATCTATCAGCTTAGAAGAAGTTCAACCAGCTCATCAAATTACTGCAAGTTTTGCTTCCGGAGCGATGAGTCATGGTGCATTGGTTGCAAAAGCACATGAAGCAGTTGCACAAGGTACTAACATTGCAGGCGCGATGAGTAACTCAGGAGAAGGGGGAGAACACTCTTCTCGTTATAATACGGTAAAAGCCAGTAAAATTAAGCAGTTTGCGTCAGGGCGTTTTGGCGTATGGACTGGTTACCTTGCCGATCCGGCATTACAAGAAATTGAAATAAAAATTGCCCAGGGGGCTAAACCCGGTGAAGGTGGACAGCTGCCTTCTGCAAAAGTGAATGTCGAAATTGCAGCCGCTCGTGGTGGTACACCTGGCGTTGAGCTGGTATCTCCACCGCCACATCATGATACTTATTCCATTGAAGACTTGGGGCAACTGATTCACGACGCTAAAGCAGCACGAGTACGTGTTGTGGTTAAATTAGTATCCAGTGAAGGAATAGGGACAATTGCCGTCGGTGTAGCTAAAGCTGGAGCCGATGTGATTAATGTAGCCGGTAATACAGGTGGTACGGGGGCTGCACAGGTAACCAGCTTAAAAAATACTGGTCGAGCATCTTGTATTGGTATTGCGGAAGTACATCAATCATTAGCAGAAAATGGCTTGCGCGATAAAATTGTATTGCGTTGTTCTGATGCTCATCAAACAGGGCTAGATGTCATTAAGTCTGCCATTTTAGGGGGCGACTCTTTTGAGTTTGGAACCACAGCATTAATGATGCTGAAATGCGTGATGGCAAAAAACTGTAATATTAAATGTCCTGCCGGATTAACAACTAATGCTGAGCTTTATCAGGGTGACCCAAGAGCTCTGGCCCAATACTTCTTAAACGTCGCTCACGAAGTGCGAGAGTTACTGGCTGAATTAGGCTATCAGAGTTTAAACGCGATTCGTGGTAAAACCGAACTTCTATATCTGCTTAATCATACCGCGATGGTCGGGCAATTGGATATGACAGGCATGTTCAAACCTGTTGAAGAAGTCAAAGTGACTTCACCTATCTATTTAGAGGCCAACTTCACCCCTGACGATCGCTTTTTAGAGCAGGCAATAAACGATTTAATCAATGCTTCAGCACCTTCCTTGACTATCGATGGGCCTGCCTTAGATAACTGCAATAAAACAGTGGGCGGTCAGCTGTCTATCGATATTGAGCGTTTGCTTAATTATGATTTAAGTGGCGAACAGATCAAAGCACATCCTGCTATCCAGCAATTATCGAATGGACGTAAGGTGTTAGCGGCTGGCAGTTTAGTAATTAAAACCAGTCATTCTGCTGGACAAAGTTATGCGGCTTTCCTTAACTCTGGTATGACCTTTATCCATGACGGTACCTGTAATGATGGTGTGGGTAAAGGCGCAAGTGGTGGTCGAATTGTGGTCACTAGCCCAGGCGGCGGAGCAAGCGATGTTGCTGGTAATGTTTTAATTGGTAACTTTGCGCTATTTGGGGCAACGGGTGGAGAGCTATTTGTTGAAGGGCAAGCTGGCGACCGTTTTGGTGTGCGAAACTCTGGTGCTGTTGCTGTTGTTGAAGGCGTCGGTGATTTTTGTTGTGAATATATGACCAATGGTGCGATCGTCAACTTAGGCGCTTTTGGCAAAGGCTTTGGTAATGGCATGAGCGGTGGCTGTGCATATCAATATGACATAACAGCTTCTATTTTAACTAAGTGCAGCAAAGATTCAGTCAAAACCATCTGTTTAGCCGAAGAGAGTGAATTAACGACAGGCCATGAGATGGCATTACGTTATCACTTAAAGCAACACTTGTTGGCGACCAAATCGCTTAAAACACAAATGTTGTTAGATAATTGGAAAGAGACTAGACAGCATTTTTATGTGCTAATTCCTTTATCGTTATTTAGCTACCAATGTAGTGAACAGATATTGGCTCATTCAGCGCGTAAAAATATGCTTGAAGAGCTATCCCAATATCATGCAAAACAGCTGATGCTAACCATTAAATCTGCTTATCAGCAAGTAGATCAGCAACACTATTTATTTAATGGAAAACTACCTGATTATGGCGAATTAGATAGCACACTTATTTGTCAGTACATCAATGCAACGGGCACTATTCGTCGTGCATTTGAAGCTGCTCAGAAGTCTGATGCGGTTAGTAAAGGCGAATCTGTTGATCGGGTGACTGAGTATTTATTTGAAAGTGAGGATAGAAAGTTAATTGAAGTACTGGCTAAAGACTGTAAATCAGTTTTAGCAAGTTACGATGACCAAGCGCTTGCTTATTTGCTCGCCGATAAACGTTTAAAAGACTATAAAGAATCTCTCGATAAAAAAGAAGTTTCTGATAGTAACGCGTGGGGCACTAGTGTGTGGATCATCGAACGAAACCGTGTAAATCAAGCTAAGTTAGCTGAGTTACCTATTTTTGAACAGCAACTTGCTGCTCATTATTGTCATATCTTAGCGCTTGCTATTAAAGATACTGCTTAATTTATTGGAGTTTTTCATGAGTGACTTAAAAGTACCATATTTACCAGAAAACATGCCTTTTAACGGCGAACAAAAACAATGGTTAGGCGGCTTCCTAGCTGGATTACATACACGTTTATTAGTAAAAGAAGAAGGCACAAGCGCACAGCAAACAGTGGCACCTGCTATTAAACCTTTAACTATTATTTACGGCAGCCAAACCGGTAATGCACAAACTGTCGCAGAGGAAGCGGCAGAGTTAGCTTCACAATATGGTTTAACAGCAAGTGTGCTTGATATGGATGATATCACGCTATCAGAGCTTGCTTCTGTTGAGCGTTTATTAGTAGTAACTAGCACCTATGGTGAAGGGGAGATGCCGGATAATGCACAAGCGTTATGGGATGCAATTAATGAACAAGATGCACCTAAATTCAATAATACTTTCTATTCTGTCTTATCCCTAGGTGATACAAATTACGATGATTTCTGTTTGGCTGGCATTCAGTGGGATCAGCGATTAGCAGCATTGGGTGCAACACGTATCGTTGACCGCGTGGACTGTGATATCGACTTTGAAGATCTAGCAAGTCAATGGACTGCAGAAGTGTTACCGGATATTGCGACAAAAGGATCGGTTGTAGAGAGTACGCAGGCGGTTAAAGCGAAAGCAACTAAAAAAGCTAAATCAAAATACACTCGTAAAAATCCATTACAAGCTGAGCTGATCACTAAAACGGCTTTAACTAAAGCAGGATCAAGTAAAGAAACCTTTCATTATGAGTTTTCTTTGGGTGATAGTGGCGAAATTTATGAAGCCGGTGATGCATTAAACGTGATTCCGATAAATAGAACTGAGCTAGTTGCAGAGCTATTGGCATTATTTGATGCAACGGGCAAAGAGATGATCCCCTATAAGGGAGAGAGTATTAGCTTATTGCAAATTTTTAGTGAAGAAGTTGAAATTCGTATTCCAAGCAAAGAGTTTATTGCTGAGTTAGCCATTAGAAGTGGAGATAAACAATTATCTAAACTAGTGAATGGTGACATTGACGCACTTAATGACTTCTTATGGGGCAAGGATACGATAGATTTATTGCTGCTTTTCCCACAAGCGCAATTCAGTGTCGTCGAGTTTATTAATCTGACCAAACCGCTTGCTCCACGCGCTTATTCTATCTCATCTAGTATTAAGCAACATAATAACGAAGTGCATCTTACGATAGGTAATGTCCGTTATCGAAGTAATGAACGTGATCATAATGGAGTATGCTCTACCTTCTTGTCTGACCAAGCTAAAATAGGCGATAAAGTAAAATGTTACTTTGCGCCAAATAGCCATTTTGCAGTGCCTACTGATCCTAATGCACCAATGATTATGGTCGGACCTGGAACGGGTATTGCACCGTTTAGGGCATTCCTTGAAGAACGTTTAGCAACCGAAGCAAAAGGTCAGAACTGGCTTATTTTTGGGGATAGAAATAGTAAAACTGATTTTATCTATCAACAAGAGATAGAAGCGATGCAAGCAAGCGGCTTGATCAGTAAATTAGATTTAGCCTTTTCTCGAGACCAACCAGAAAAAGTCTATGTACAGGATCGTATGCTTGAAAATGGCGAGCAACTGTTTGCTTGGCTAGAGAAGGGCGGGTATTTCTTTATTTGTGGTGACGCAATGTATATGGCCAAAGATGTAGAGAAAGCGTTGCACTCAATTATCGAAATGCACGGTAAAATGTCGCCGGAAGAAGCGATTCAATATGTCGCTACATTGAAAAAACAAAAAAGGTATGTGAGGGATGTTTACTAACCTTAGCCACCTTATTTAGTTTATTCCTTCAGGGCTTGCTATGTATTACTTAGCAAGCCTTTTTATTCTTCCATTCATCTTTAGCTTGCACGCCATTTAATCTCTAAGTTACAGGTCATTGCTTTTGTTTTAATCGTCATTAATTTTTGCACGTCATCACATAATGTTTAGTTTTATTGTTGATAATGATTATCAATATTGATGTTGTTGTTGGGTATTTATTTCAAAGAAGTTATTGCTATGAGTATCATGCTATCCACCTTAAAAGATAAAATTAGATATGCAAAAGAGCCTGATAACCCAATGCTAATCTCTCTGTGGTTATCTGCTGAAGAATCTAAACAAGACATAGGTTATGAAGAACTCAACCTACAATCTCACTATCAAGAACAGTTTTATTTATTATTAGAGACAATTGCGGATGAACTTATTCCTGTGCATTGGCGACGTACTTGTCTAGACAATATTTATAAGCCAATTTGTTCATTACAACGTATTGCTAAAAATGAAAAACAGCAAACACAAGTTCAAACGTTATTACATGAGTTATCACTGACCGCTCAATATTTTAAACATAGCTTGCAACAGTAAATATCAAAAGGATAAACATGAAACAGACAAGAATAGAAAAAGATAGCATGGGTGAATTAGATGTGCCGATTGATGCGTTATATGGCGCACAAACTCAGCGCGCTATTAATAACTTTTCGATCAGTGGTAAAGGGATGCCTAAAGCCTTTATTAGTGCATTGATCTTAGCTAAATATGCTGCTGCTGAGGCAAATGCAGAATTGAATTTAATCCCGACTGAAATGGGAAAAGCGATTTGCCAAGCAGCGGATCAACTATTAGACAGTGATTTTCAGGTTCATTTCCCAGTTGATGTATTCCAAACCGGCTCAGGTACTAGTTCTAATATGAACGCGAACGAAGTATTGTCGACTTTAGCCAGTAAACTATATGGCGATACTGTCGGTGCTAATGATCATATTAATTATGGTCAAAGTAGTAACGATATTATTCCTACAACGATTCATATTAGTGCTGCGTTAGAGCTTAATAATAAGTTATTACCTGCGTTAACACATTTAATCGATACCATTAGAAGCAAAGCGGAAACGGTTGATCAGTATGTAAAAACGGGGCGTACTCACTTAATGGATGCAATGCCTATTAGAATGAGTCAAACGTTAACTGCATGGGCTGATCAAATTGCGATAAATAAAGGCGTACTAGAACAATTACAGCCTAACCTGCAAAGCTTAGCGCAAGGTGGAACAGCCGTTGGTACAGGTATTAATGCGGATCCTGCTTTTTCAGATAAATTTACCCAAGCATTGAGCAAGAAAACACAACTTAATTTTACACCGGCAGATAACTTCTTTACTCATATTAGCTCACAAGATATTGCCGTTTCTCTCTCTGGGCAGTTGAAAACACTGGCGGTGAGTATGATGAAAATAGCCAATGATTTGCGTTGGATGAATTCTGGGCCTTTAGCTGGTTTAGGCGAGATTGAATTAGAAGCATTACAACCAGGTTCATCGATTATGCCAGGTAAAGTGAATCCAGTTATCGCTGAAGCGACCTGTATGGTATCGGCGCAGGTTATTGGTAACGATGCAACGATTACAGTTGCTGGTCAATCAGGTAACTTTGAACTTAATGTGATGCTACCTTTAATCGCTAGTAACTTGCTAGAAAGCATCGAACTTATAACCAATGTTAGTCATTTATTGGCAGACAAAGCCATTGCGACTTTTGTTGTTAAAGAGGAAAAACTCAAAGAAGCGTTATCCCGAAATCCTATTCTAGTGACTGCATTGAATCCTATTATTGGCTATGCAAAAGCAGCTGAAATAGCCAAGTTAGCATACAAAAGTGGTCGACCAATCGTAGAAGTAGCCGCGGAAAACACAGATATTTCAATAGATGAACTTAATCGACTCCTAGATCCTGTCAAATTAACGCAAGGCGGAGTGCAAGGGTAGTAAAGTTTAATTAATTTTTTGTTATAAATGGCTTTGTGCAAATACAAGGCCATTTTTTTATAAGGTTCGCTAGATAAGCTGTAGTAAGAAGGGGACTAACAGCCTTTTGTTAGTTTAATTTACCTTTCAATATTAATATTTATGTCCTGCCAGGTTTTGCTTTATTCCGCGCAATGTACTTTTGTAAAAACATCTTCTTTTTTATACACATAAACGCCATTTATTATTTATTAGTGTAATTTTATAACAGCATTTATGCATTTTTTTATCTATAAGCTTATTTTCAAGCATTGATTCTCTATTTTTTAAGCGTAATATGAAGTGAAAATAGATAAAAAAATAACAGATTAAAAGCTTTAATTTGTTAAGAATTTATTTTTTTAGGCATTATTTTGATTAAGCCATACCTACCTTTATTGTAATGATAATCACTATCATTTGTGAATTTATATTCACATATAATAAGTAAAAATTCAATTTCATGAAGTTACTTTACTGGGTTATTGCGGGTATTAATTAGAATATTAATGCTTGAATATTTTATTTTCTATTTTAAATCAGTTGTTTACCTTATTTTTTTAAAGGGGAAGTGGGCATTGTGTCGCGCATTTCTTGTAAATGAATATGGAGTGAATAAGAAAATTGGATTTTATCTTGCTTAAAAGATAGAATACTGTCGAAATTACAGCTCTGACAATAGAGTGTTTCTCAATAAATAAGATACAACCCCTAATATTGCTAGGCTTTAAATAACTTTATTTATTGAGCAAGGAAGCTTTGTAAAGTGCACTTTTCTTAAAAGTAGTTTTCTTACAAAAAGTAAAAAAAATTAATTGCTTGTTTTTGTTTATTCAATAACAAGTCGTGTATAGCACTTCGGAAACATTAGACTTAACAATGTAATAAACCATATTGTTGGATCTAGAAGGACATGTTTATGACAAATAAAGAGCAAAACGCTCAAGGCCTTTATGTGCCAGAAATGGAGCACGATGCCTGTGGAATTGGCTTTGTAGCTCATCTAAAAAATAGCAAATCACACAAAATTGTGACGGAAGCTTTAGAGATGCTAGCGCGTATGGAACACCGTGGTGGACAAGGTTGTGATCCATGTAGTGGTGACGGTGCAGGTATTCTTTTACAAAAACCGCATGAGTTTTTAGTAACAGAAGCATTAAAGGAAGGCATTACACTTCCTCGCTTCGATCAATACGGTGTAGGTACTATTCTATTCCCAAAAGATGAAAATCACCGTGATCATTGTCGTGAAATTTTAGAAAGAACTGCAGAACGTCTTTGCCTTGAAGTTATTGGTTACCGTGTACTTCCTACAGATAACTCAATGATTGGTGATGACCCGCTAAGCACAGAACCACAATTTGAGCATATGTTCGTTACTGGTGGTCCGGATATGGACCCAGATGTGTTAGAGCGTAAGTTATTTATTTTACGTAATTATGCTACACGTATTTGTTTAGAGTCAGTGCAAGGTATCGAAGATAACTTCTACATTAATACTTTCTCGTACAAAACAATCGTATATAAAGGTCAGTTAACAACTGAGCAAGTACCTCAGTACTTCCTAGATCTACAAAATCCAAGCATGGTTACTGCATTAGCCTTGGTTCATTCTCGTTTCTCAACGAATACATTCCCACGCTGGCGTTTAGCACAACCATTCCGTTACATTGCTCACAACGGTGAGATCAATACGGTACGTGGTAACATCAACTGGATGAAAGCGCGTGAAGCATTGCTTGAAGCTGAATTCTTTACACGTTCTGAATTAGATATGTTAATGCCAATTTGTACAGACGGTATGTCTGACTCTGCAAGTTTTGATATGGCATTAGAATTATTAGTACTTTCTGGCCGTAGCCTTCCTCATGCATTAATGATGATGATTCCTGAAGCTTGGCAAGAAAACAAAGGAATGGACCCTAAACGTCGTGCATTCTATCAATACCATGCCAACCTAATGGAACCATGGGATGGCCCAGCATCTGTTTGTTTCACTGATGGTGTACAAGTTGGTGCAACGCTTGACCGTAACGGTCTACGTCCATCTCGTTACACAGTAACTAAAGATGACTTCTTAGTAATGGCATCTGAGTCTGGTGTAGTTGAAATTGCACCTGAAAACATTAAATCACGTGGTCGTTTACAACCAGGTCGTATTTTTGTTGCCGACCTTGAACAAGGCCGTATCATCTCTGATGATGAAGTGAAAGATGGTATTGCAGCTAGAAAACCTTACGAAACTTGGTTAAATGACAACCTAGTTAAATTAGAAGATCAACCTGCGGCATTAGAGCGTAATATTCAACCAGATGCTGGTAAACTATTAAAACGCCTACAAGCTTTCGGTGTTAGTTCTGAAGAATTAAACGAGATTATTCTACCAATGTTCCGCGATGGTAAAGAACCATTGGGTGCAATGGGTGTGGATTGGCCGTTAGCGGTTCTATCACATCAATCTCAACATTTATCTCACTACTTTAAACAGTTATTCGCACAAGTAACTAACCCACCAATCGATCCGATTCGTGAGCGTATGGTTATGTCGCTGAATACTTACTTAGGTAAAGATCAGAACTTATTATCTGAAACACCTGAGCACTGTCATAAAGTTGAGCTTGAATCACCTGTATTAAGTAATGCTGAATTACAAAAAATTAATGCACTTGATGATAAACATTTACAAGCTAAAACATTAGAAACATTCTTTGCTGCTTCTGGTGAACCAGGCAAACTGAAGAAAGCATTAGCACGTATTTGTCGATACGCAGAAGATGCAATTCACGATGGTTACTCAATCATCATTCTTTCTGACCGTAATGCAACGTCTGACCATGCACCAATCCCTGCTATGTTAGTAACAGGTGCGGTACATCACTACTTAATCAAACGTGGCCTACGTGCTATGTGTGACATAGTAGTAGAAACTGGTGACGTACGTGAAACACATCACTTTGCAACAGTAATTGGTTACGGTGCTTCAGCTGTTAACGCTTACTTAATTGAAGAGATGATTGTTGATCTACAAGCGAAGAAACGTTTACCTGCAGATAAATCTGTAGAAGATATCTTTAAGTCGTACAAAGCGGCAATCGATGCTGGTCTATTGAAGATCTTCTCGAAAATGGGTATCTCAACGATTCAGTCTTACCAAGGTGCGCAAATCTTTGAAGCATTGGGTATCAGTAAAGCAGTTGTTGATGATTACTTCAAAGGGACTGTGACACGTATCCAAGGTCTTTCACTAGACGATATTGCTAATGAAATCTTAGTACGCCATCGTTTTGCTTATCCATTACGTGCAGTGCCAAGCCAACGTTTAGACGTAGGTGGTGTTTACCAATGGAAACAACGTGGTGAAAAACATCTATTTAATCCAACAACGATTTCATTATTACAAGAATCAACACGTAATAAGAATTACGAGCAGTTTAAACAATACGCTGCTGCTGTTGATCAACAAGGTGATGATGCTGCGACTTTACGTAGCCAATTTGAATTTGTACCAAATGCATCTGGTCCAATCTCAATTGATGAAGTAGAGCCTGCTGAAAATATATTGAAACGTTTTGCAACAGGTGCGATGAGCTTCGGTTCTATCTCACATGAAGCTCACTCAACGTTAGCGATTGCCATGAACCGAATTGGCGCTAAGTCAAACTCTGGTGAAGGTGGTGAAGATCCAATTCGTTTCACACCAAAAGAAAACGGTGACTGGGAACGTTCAGCTATCAAACAGGTTGCATCTGGTCGTTTCGGTGTTACATCGTACTACCTAACCAATGCTGCTGAAATCCAAATTAAAATGGCACAGGGTGCTAAACCAGGTGAAGGTGGTCAATTACCAGGTCATAAAGTAGATGACTGGATTGGTCGTACTCGTCACTCAACACCGGGCGTAGGTCTTATTTCACCACCGCCGCATCATGATATCTATTCAATCGAAGATTTAGCACAGCTTATCTACGATTTGAAAAATGCCAACCGTGCTGGCCGTGTTAACGTTAAATTAGTATCGGAAGCGGGTGTGGGTACGATTGCTTCTGGTGTAGCGAAAGCAAAAGCAGACGTTATCTTAATCGCTGGTTTTGATGGTGGTACTGGTGCATCGCCAATCTCTTCAATTCGTCATGCGGGTTTACCATGGGAATTAGGACTATCTGAAGCACATCAAACGCTAATGAAAAATGGTTTACGTAATCGTATCGTTTTACAAGCTGATGGTCAGATGAAAACGCCACGCGATTTAACTATTGCTGCGTTATTAGGTTCTGAAGAATGGGGTGTTGCAACAGCTGCGTTAGTGGTTGAAGGTTGTATTATGATGCGTAAGTGTCACTTGAATACATGTCCTGTTGGTATCGCAACACAAAACAAAACATTACGTGAGCGTTTTGACGGCCGTGTAGAAGATGTTGTTACTTTCTTCGGTTACATGGTACAAGGCATGCGTGAAAACATGGCTAAACTAGGTTACAAAACTATCACTGAAATGGTAGGTCAAACTCAAAATCTAAAAGTACGTTCTGATATCAACCATTGGAAATACAAAAACTTAGATTTAAGCACTATCTTGTTTAAACAACAGGGTAAAGCTGAAGATGGCATGTTTAACCAAACAACTCAAAACCATAACCTTGAAGAAGTGTTAGATAGAAAACTAATTGAGTTAGCTAAACCTGCACTAGAGAAAGGCGAAGCAGTTTCGGGTTCATTCCCAATTACTAATATCGACCGTTCTTGTGGCACCATGTTGTCGAATGAAATTTCGAAAGTGTATAACGACCAAGGTTTACCTCAGCCAATGAAAATTAAATTCAACGGTTCTGCTGGGCAATCATTTGGTTGTTTCCTAGCGAAAGGTGTTGAGTTTACTGTTGAAGGTGACGCAAACGATTACTGGGGTAAAGGTTTATCTGGTGGACAAATTATTATCCATCCACACCGTAACTCAAGCATTGTATCTAAAGACAACATTATCGTAGGTAATGTATGTTTCTACGGTGCAACATCGGGTGAGTCATACATTAATGGTATGGCAGGCGAACGTTTCTGTGTTCGTAACTCAGGTGCGGAAGTTGTTGTTGAGGGTATCGGTGACCACGGTTGTGAATACATGACTGGTGGCTTAATGATTAACCTTGGTTCAACAGGTCGTAACTTTGCAGCAGGTATGAGTGGTGGTATTGCTTATATTTGGGATAGAGATGAATCATTTGTTGCTAACTGTAATATGGAACTAGTTGACCTAGATCCACTAGAGCAAGAAGATAAAGATTTATTAATTGCAAAAGTAACTAAACATTTCGAATTAACAGAGTCTAATACTGCTGCCGATTTCTTAGCTGATGTTGAAGCAAGTTTAGCGAAAGTTGTTAAAGTAATGCCTCGCGATTATAAAGCGGCATTAGCGGCTCGAGCGAAAGGAGAAGCATAATGGGTAAGCCTACTGGATTTTTAGAATTAGGCCGTGAACTTCCGCCAAAATTACCGGTTGAAGAGCGTCTAAAAAATAATAAAGAGTTTGTACAAAACGATGAGTTTGGTAAAAAAGTTAATGACCAAGCATCTCGCTGTATGGATTGTGGTGTACCTTTCTGTCACAACGGTTGTCCGATTGGTAATATCATTCCTGAATTCAATGATGCGGTTTACCGTGATAGTTGGTCAGAAGCTTGGGATATCCTAAGCTCGACTAATAACTTCCCTGAGTTTACAGGCCGTGTTTGTCCTGCACCTTGTGAGAGTTCATGTGTATTAGGTATTAACCAAGACCCGATTACGATTTGTAATATTGAAAAAAGCATCGTAGAAAGAGCTTATGCTGAAGGTTACGTTAAACCAAAAATTCCTCGTTCACGCAGTGGTAAAACCGTTGCTATTATCGGCTCAGGTCCTGCAGGTTTAGCTGCAGCTGAGCAGTTAAACTCAGCAGGTCATACTGTGACAGTTTACGAACGTGATGAAAAAGTTGGTGGTTTATTACGCTTTGGTATCCCAGACTTTAAACTAGGTATGGACGTTATCGATCGTAAAATCGCGGTAATGGAAGCAGCTGGTATCAAGATGGTTGTTAACGCGCATATCGGTGTTGACTTTGATGCAAAAGATTTACGCAAGCAGTTTGACGTTGTGTTATTGACAGGTGGTTCTACTGTACCACGTGATTTACCGATTCCAGGTCGTGACCTGAAAGGTGTTCACTTTGCAATGGAATTCCTAGGTCAAAATAACCGTCGTGCTAACGGTATGGATCTTAAAACTGAAGAAATTCACGCAAAAGATGACCATGTTGTTGTTATCGGTGGTGGTGATACAGGTTCTGACTGTGTTGGTACTTCAAATCGTCACGGCGCTGCATCAGTAACACAAGTGGAAATCATGCCGATTCCACCTGAAAAACGTACTGTTAACATGCCTTGGCCTTCGTACCCAATGATCTTAAAAACAACCACTTCTCACGAAGAAGGTGTGGATCGTCATTGGTCAATCCTAACCAAAGAGTTCATCGGTGATGAAAACGGTAACGTTAAAGAGTTAGTCGTTGCTGATATCGAGTGGGAAGAAGCACAACCAGGTCAACGTCCAAACTTTAAAGAAATTGAAGGTTCTGTACGTTCAATTCCTTGTACTAAAGCATTCTTGGCAATGGGTTTCTTACACCCAGAACCAACAGGTGTATTAGCACAGTTAGAAATTGGTCTTGATGAGCGCGGTAACGTTAAAACTGACGATTTCCAAACTAACCAAGATGGTGTTTTTGCTGCCGGTGATATGCGTACAGGTCAATCATTGATCGTACGTTGTATTAATGAAGGTCGTGAAGCAGCACGTGCAATCGATACTTACTTGATGGGTAACACTAACCTTGAATGTATCAATGATTCACTAATGATCGCTGACTAATTAATAATTTAATTGTTTATTGAACAATAAATATTATTAAGCGATGGTAAAGTTAATAAACCCCCTACTCTTTTTAGAGTAGGGGGGGTTTGTTTTTAAATGCATTGATAAAGTAAGGTGATACGATTTTATATTAGATCTCTTGCTCTCATACTAATCTGTAAAATTAACTGGTCAGTTTCATCCAATCCCTAAAGTACATACTTTTCACCCTTCGAGGCCTCCGCTTAGATAGTTACTCACTCATTTATTAACGCTAGGTCTACTCACTTTTAGGAACAGAGCAATTTGGGTTCGTGAATGGCTATCTTGAAAATGTGCTAAAGCCAACAAACGCATTTTCATTTGTAATGAAGTTTGCTTATGGGCAAGTACTTTAAAATCTGTCTTTTTTATATGATCCATTTTGAGTTGCTTTAATCGCAATAGATAAATCAATTAGATTATATTTGTTACTTAGATTGGTATTAGTCTTATGAGCAGAGAAGCTCTGCGACTTCTTTTTTTACCCTCCCTTGCAGATGCAATGAACAAAAGATCACACTTCGCTCGTTACCTTATCGTATTTTTCTTCGATAATTTTTGTTTTCGATCTCGGGGCGGTGGCCTCAGCCTCTCTTGAAGGTGCAATGAATAAAAGAATGGCTTCGCTAGTTACCTTTTAGCATTTTTCTTCGATGATTTTTGTTTTCGATCTCGGGGCGGTGGCTTCAGCCTCCCTTGAAGGTGCAGTCAATAAAACAAAGCACTCCGCTCTTTACCTTGTTGCATTTTACTTAGATGAAGTTTGTTTTGGTTTTTGCTTTGATGCAAGCAGGGAGACTAAAGTCACCGCCCCGAAGCGAACGTCAATACTACTTCGCTTAGATAGTTACTCACCCATTTATTAACGCTAGGTCTGCTCACTTTCAGGAACCTTGCTTTGACTTTGGGGCGGTGGGCGAATTAAGCGTCAGCTTAGTATTATGAGCAAAGGAGCTCTGCGGCTTCTTTTTTTACCCTCCCTTGTAGATGCAATGAATAAAAGAATGACTTCGCTAGTTACCTTTTAGCATTTTTCTTCGATGATTTTTGTTTTTGATCTCGGGGCGGTGGCTTCAGCCTCCCTTGAAGGTGCAGTCAATAAAACAAAGCACTTCGCTCTTTATCTTGTTGCATTTTACTTAGATTGGTATCATACCTGTTTTTTATTTCACTGCTTTTTTTCTTCCCACCAAAGTTAAATTAAACGTATCTATTAATCGTATATTTTTCTCATAAAAGTGACCATCAAAGAGTACTAGATATTCCTTCAAATAGCGCAACGACTGTTTGTACGCCATGTTATTAACATCCGAATGTTATCGGTTGCTAGGCTTCATTAACGGTGATGTCATTTAGTAGTTGTATTCAACATAAAATTACACAATAATGCGATTCATTATCGTTACTAATGCGAGTAATTATCATTATACTTGCTTTGATTGGTTGTATTTAGAGAAATAGGAATAACAATGCAGGGGGTGTTGATTTTATCATGCTGGATATTAGGAGCACTGCAAGCTGCTACTTTAATTCTGATACCAGAAATGATGTTAAGAGGGCAGCTTTCAGCCTTACAACTGGCGATTCCTTTATCGATTGGCACATTTGTTTTTATGTACTGTTCTGGTCAATGGGGAAAAATACTTGATAAACGACTTGTAGCGAATAAACCACTGACGATTATTATACGTTGGGTCTTAGTAGGCTTTCTTGCTTCACAGTTAACCTTTGTTTCATTACTGCAATTTACTTCTTTTTATGGTGTAGCTTTAGTAATAACTCTTTGCAGTAGTCGATTGTTACATGGCATATTTTGTAGTGCCATCATTCCTATAACACAGATCACATTATCCCGTTCTGACAGTAAAGGGGAAAAATTAGTCTGGTCAAGCATTGCGATAAATGTAGGTCGTATAACAGTTCCTTTATTGACCTTTGTACCGGTTCAGATTCATTATTTTAGCTTATGGTTTATTGCTACCATTACTTTTTTGGCTTTGTGTGTTGCTTGCCTTAATAAAGAAAAAAATGTCTCCGTATCAAAGCAACTTGATTCTGTTAAACCTAATAAGGCCAAGTCTAATAAAGATAAGCCAGAATTATTTACTTTATTTAACAATCCATTGTTACTAAGCATTTGTATTAGCGCACTCCTTATTTCTTTATTTTCATCACAGTTACAGTTTAGCTTAGGACCGTTATTTTTAGTTAAGTTTGCTAATGCTGCATTAGCAAGTGAAGTCACTGCAACCTTATTATTTGCATCAAGCGCAAGTGCATTAACTTCTCTGTTTATTTTATACCGTCCTCTAAGCCGTTACCCTAAAGTCTTTTTACTTGTGATTGCAGTAAGCCTCATTATTGGCAGTACTTTATTTATTATGCAACAGCATCTAATTATTGCCGTTGTTTTATTAAGTGCTGCTTTATCTATGGGGCCTGTTTGGTATACCGCGATAGCGATACACGCAAGTGAGCATAATAAAGCGCGAGCGTCTGCTTCCGTATCCCAAGGACATACCCTAGGTAATGCTTGTGGTGGTTTAGTCGGAGGAGGGCTTTTAGTTTTTGGGCAGTCGTTTTTATTACTAAGTTTTGGTTTATTCACAACACTTATATTAATTGCTTGGGGAATTGTGTTTTACAGTTCTTATAACAACTCTCAAGCCAATAACAGTCGATTATTAAAAATTAACAATACTTAAAACTAATTATTTATGAAAAGTTTTTTAACACTCATTTTTGTCTAAATGGAATTTAATATGCAACTCACTAAATCTAACAAAACTAAATTTATTTTAAACCCAATTATGGTCGGTATGTTGGGATTGTCATTACAAGTACACGCAGAAAAAGAGTATGACAACGATTATGGCATGATCATTACCGCTAACCGCTCAGCTCAAAATATCAGTGATATTGCGGCAACAGTGCAGGTCATTGAAGAAGAGCAAATTGTAGAGCAAGCACAATCGGGGGTTGAATTTAAAGATTTATTAGCAAACTTAATTCCTAGTTTAGATGTGGGTAGCCAATCTCGTTCAAATGCAGGACAAAATATGCGAGGGCGTACTGCATTAGTGATGATTGATGGTGTTTCATTACAATCTTCACGTTTAGTTAGCCGTTACTTTGATTCTATTAACCCGTTTAATATTGCTCGTATAGAAGTTGTTGCCGGTGCAACCGCTATGTTTGGCGGTGGTAGTACAGGCGGGATTATTAATATCATTACTAAAAAAGGCAGTGATGAGGAAGGTACTCATTATGAAAGCTGGGTTAGTGCACAAAGCGGATTCAATAACAGCGAAGACTTGCAATATCAAGTTGCTCAATCTATTTCTATTAAACAAGATAAATTAGATGCTCGACTTGCTATCTCTTATGATAAAGCGGAAGGCGCTTATGATTCAAATGGCGACATGATAATACAAGACCCTGCTCAAACAGGTTCTCAGTATATTGATCAATTGGATGTGATGGGAAGCCTTGGCTATGAGATTTCTGAGACAAAACGCCTTGAACTGACTGCTCAATTTTACGATAGTGGTCAAGATAGTGATTATGGCATTGATTATGGCGCTAACTATGCCTATGCCCCAGCGTCAAGCTCTGAAGAAGTAGGAATGGTTGAAGGATACAATCTTGATGATCAAGCCTCAACGACTCGTTATATGCTTACTGCAAATTATAGTGATAGTGATTTTTATAACCAAACGATGAATCTACAATTTTTTGGACGTTATGAGTCATATCGTTTTAATCCATTTTATGCAGGAACGTCGATTAGTGCTTCAGAGCAAAATACGACTGTGTTTGGCTCTAAGTTAGTTTTTACTGCTAACCCTATTGATAAACTTAATTTAGTTTATGGTATGGATGCTGAATTTGAAAAGTCAGATACAACGCAGCACTATTATGATCTAGCAACCGCAGGCGTATCAAATGGTTTAACCCTACAAGAAATTGGCACCACAGGACGTTACCCTGACGTAGAAACAACGTCTTTAGCGGGGTTTGTACAAGCTGATTACGATGTAAATTCATCATTGAATATACACAGTGGATTGCGTTATCAATATACTCACACTCACATAAGCGACTTTGTTGCAGCCACTCAGCAATCTTATGAGTTAGGTGGTTTGGCGCCTGAGGGATATTTTGACGAAATAGAAGGAGGATCTAACGATTATGGGAATTTCTTAGTGAACCTAGGTGCGCTTTATAAAATAAATAGAGCCCAACAGGTATGGTTCAATTTCTCCCAAGGTTTCGAGATTCCTGACAGTGCTAAATTTTATGGGGTAGGTTCATATAACGCTGATGGTTCAGTTGCAAATAGTATTAATGTAGCAGATAGCCCGTTAGATGGTATTAAAACCAATGCTGTAGAGTTAGGGTGGCGATTACATAATGAGAATTTATCTACTCAGTTGACCGCATATTACTCTATATCAGATAAATCGATTGAAGTTAATAAAAGCGATTATTCAATTTCCCTTGTTGATGATAAAAAACGTATTTATGGGTTAGAAGCTCAACTTGATTATTACTTAACTGAAGAAGTCACCGCAGGTGGTAACTTTAATTATATTGTTAGTGAAACCAAATCAGACGGTAAGTGGGTTAACTTAGATGCAACGACTGCGAGCCCTTCGAAGTTAACTGCTTATGTTAGTTGGCAGAAAGCGTTATTTAATACACGCCTGCAAACAACTCAAATGTTTGATTATACCGATGGCGATGATAAAGATTTGGACGGATATAATACGGTTGATTTATTGGCAGGCATTGCTTTACCTGTTGGTCGAGTTCAGCTTGGTATTACTAATCTGTTAAACAGTGAATACCAAACATTATGGTCTCAACGTGCAAACTACTATTACAATGCGGCTTACAACGATAGTTTATTTAACTATGAAGGCCAAGGCCGTACCTATTCTGTTAACTACAACGTAAAATTTTAATGTCGATTAAATTGCTTACTGTGAATAAATTAACTTGCCGCCTAGGTGGCAAGTTAATCCTAGATAATATTTCTTGCGAATTCCATAAAGGGAAAGTGACCGCGTTAATTGGTCCTAATGGCTCTGGAAAAAGCACTTTATTAAAGCTGATTGCTGGTTTAGAAAAAGCCAGTATAGGTGAAATCCAATTGTCTGGAAAGGGAATAACGCAGTATTCCCGTGCTGATTTATCGCTAAAATTGGCAATGTTACCGCAACGTCATAGTACACCTGTTGGGCTTACCGTTAGCGATCTGGTTGAATTTGGCCGTCATCCTCACCGCCGTTGGTTCGCGCCATTAACTAAAAAAGATAAACAAAAAATGCACTGGGCGATGGAGGAAGCAGGAGTATTAGAGTTTGCTGACCTTGCCATTGAAACACTATCTGGTGGAGAAGCACAACGCTGCTGGTTAGCCATGGTACTTGCTCAAGATACGGATATTGTTTTACTAGATGAACCAACATCATGGTTAGATATTGGTCACCAAGTTGAATTGTTACATATTGTTAAACGTTTAAATGAACAATATGGAAAAACGATTATTTGGGTATTACATGACCTTAACCATGCACAAGAGTTTAGTGACAATGCGATTATGCTTGAAAAAGGTAAAGTGGTTGTTGCTGGTGATGTTGATTCTGTCCTGACGGCTGAACGAGTCTCTAAGGTTTATAATACCTCAGTTGCTCGCGTTAAAGTTGAAGGGCAAACTTTACTTTGGCCAAGAACATCAGTCGTAAATGAGACTAAGTTACCGAGGGTTAAGTAATGTTTAGCCGGTATATTCTTTGTGCTTTATTAACGCTATTAAGCACTAGTGTTTATAGCATACAAGACAAGTTTACTAATGAGAGTATTATTCAACGTATTGATGCTTCAGGTGAAATGACATCATTACTCTCGATTCCTTCAACATTAGCCACACAACCTCGTGTTATCGCATTAAATTGGTCAGCTACTGAAATGTTGCTGTCTTTAGGTATTAAACCGTTAGCGATGACCTCTAAAAATGGTTATCGGAAGTGGCAATCAAACCACCCAGCTTTGCCTGATGGTGTTGCTGAAGTAGGGGATCGTGCCTTTCCTAGTTTTCCTGCCATTGTAATGCAACAGCCTGAATTAATTATTGGTTACCCATTTCGCCATGCTCGTATATTAAATGAGTTAAATGAAATAGCACCAACCTTGCTGTTACAGCAGTTTGCTGGTTTTCAGCAAACAGAGTATCGCTATATGCAACAGATGCGCGAAAATTATCAAACGCTTGCCAATCGTGTTGGTAAAAGTGAACTAGCTGCACTTCAGTTGCTTGAAATGGATGCAGAGTTGGCTCGTTTAAAACAGGTATTGGTAGATGCTGGTTTACAAGGGAAGAAATTAGCATACGGTAAATTCGTCGGGATGGGGTATGGGCTTCGAGTTTTTTCCCAGCAAAGTTTAGCGGCTTCTGTAGCGCAACAGTTAGGCTTGAGTTACGAGTGGGATATTACGTTACCAGGTAAAGATTTCACCCACTTACAATTAGAGCAAATAAAAATGTTAGGTGATACAGGGTTGATTCTCGTTCAAGAAAGTTCGGGGAAAGGGGAAAGAATGATGCTATCCCCATTATGGAATGAACATGAGTTTGTAAAAAATGATGATATTTATACAGTATCACCATTGTGGAGTTTTGGTGGGCCTGTATCCGTGATTCGAATGGCACGCGCATTTACGAAAGTATTGCTAATGAAACAAGTAGCGAGTAACCATGCTTCATTAACCAATACTAAGGGAGGAAGTGATGTACGTTAATGTGAAAAGTTCACTTAACCAAAGACCAGCGCTATGGTCTCTTTTATCGCTTACCATCATTGTGATCGCTATTTTTAGTTGGCAGTCATACCAAGAGAATGTGTTGAACAACAGTTATCAGCAAACCTACCTTTATGAGTTGTTACTACCGACATTGATAATGGCACTATTGTGTGGCTGTTTACTGGCTCAATCTGGAGCGGTTGTGCAAACGGCGTTAGGAAACTCGTTTGCTTCTCCATCAACAATAGGTATTAGTGCTGGCGCTTTATTGGGAGCAATGGTTGTTAATTTAGTCATTGATGACCCCTCCATATGGCAGGTTTGGCTATCTGCTTTTAGCTTTGCACTTGTAATATCTATGCTAATTTTGTTGTTGTCTCAAGTGATTGGTGGTGGAAAACTACAACTGATTCTGATTGGCATGGCGATGAGTTTGGCTGTGGGGGCATTATCTTCGGCGATTATGATCTATGCAGAGCAGCGTATGGATGGATTATTTCTTTGGGGGAGCGGTAATATTGGGCAAAGTGACAGTCAGTTGTTAAATATTATTATTGTACCTTCATTATTGTTATTGATATTACCTTTGTTATGCCATCGTCAATTAGATATGTTGAGTTTAGGTGATGATACCGCCAATGTGGTGGGGTTATCGGTTCGTCGTTGGCGAGCTCTCTTGCTACTGATCGCTGTGTTACAAGCATCATTAGTGACGGCAATGGTCGGCGTATTAGGTTTTGTTGGTTTAATGGCTCCTCACATAGCGAGAATGCTAGGCTTTAATAAAACACGACAACAACTTATTTGTGCGAGTATTTTTGGTGCTTTATTAGTGATTGCTTCAGAGCTTTTTTCTCGCTCATTACCCATTTCAGGATTTCGTTTACCAACAGGGGTATTAACAGTCTTGTTAGGCATGCCATTCTTTTTGTATCTGTTATGTCGTAAAAAAAGTGCCATGGGCATGGCCATCCAAGAAAATGGATTTGGCTTAGCTGCTTTGATTAAATTACCTAAACTGTGGGCTATTGTTATTCCCGCTTCTTTGTTGATATGGACAGCCACCTCATATTGGCCTAACGCTATTGAATTTCAGTTTACAGGATGGCGTATGGGCGTTGCCGTAATGGCGGGATTAGGGCTAGGAATGGCCGGTTGTGCATTACAGGCATTATTCCGTAATCCAATGGCAAGTCCTGATATATCAGGCGCAACTTCAGCATCAGTTTTATGCATTATTTTGGCGTTACAAGTTTGGCCAGATGCATCACGGCTGGATTTATTCCTATGGGCATTAATTGGTGCAGCGATTGTTGTTATTGTTTTATTTATCGCCATGTATTATCAATTACGCGTCTCTCAATTGGCGCTGTTAGGGATCGCTATTTCTGCTTGGTGTGGAACCATTGCTTCGATGGTGTTAACTTTTGGTTCTGGTGCCGCCTCTGTTACTGTGCTTTGGTTAACAGGTACTACTTATGGCGCAGATGCCCAAGTAGGTTGGTTACTGATGGCTGTTACATTACCTTGCTGTTTAGGGTTATTTGCATTAGCTCGCCACCTAGATTTATTTACGTTAGGCGAAGATTGGGGGTTACATCTTGGTCAACCATTAATGAAATTACGCCTGTTGATTATTTTATTGGTTGTATTATTGACTGCTGCAGCTGTTGCTGCTGTGGGAGCCATTGCCTTTGTCGGTTTATTATCACCACATATTCTTCGTTTAATGGGGCAAACTCGTCACTGGGTTTTACTGTTAGGCAGTGGCCTAATCGGTGCTTGGTTATTATTACTGGCCGATGGTTTAGGTAGAACCTTGATGGCACCATTTGAAATTGCCAGTGGTATTTTAGTTTCAATTATTGGTGGTTTGTATTTTATTTGTTTAATTTTATTAGGTTATAGAAGGAAGTAAGGATGTCATTATTGGATCTTATTTATCAGCGTAGTTCATGTCATGTACATGAGATGCAACATCCCGCTCCTGATAATGTAAAGTTAAAACGCATTTTACAATCGGTGATGAGTGCACCAGACCACGGTAATATTAAACCTTGGCACATTGTGGTGGTGGATACTGATCGTGTCGCAAATATGTGTGAGTTGATGTGTGATGCTTGGTTGAAGCATGCAGCACATATTGAACCTGGACGAGTTCGCCGGTTAACGAGTTATTTAAAAGATGCACCCATGGTGCTATTAGTTTCTGCTGATATTGCAGAGCCTCATGCGGTTTCTCGACGAGATCAAGTGCTAGCTGCGGCTGCCGCATGTCAAAATATTCTATTATCTGCAGAGCAAGAAGGAGTTGCTGCTATTTGGTACAGTACCGATGCAGCAGAAATACCGCAAGTTCATCAATTGTTTGGCTTAACTAAGCAGCAAGAACCAGTTGCATTTATTATTTTAGGTACAAAGAAAACGCATAGGGTTAAGAAGCGTGATCAGGTTGATGAACATTGTTATCAATGGTTAGGTAATCAACAGTTATCCCCTTTGTTTGATAAAGATGAGTGATTTACTTTAAATTCGCTTAATATAACTGAACCCAGTAATGGCCAATTATTAACAAATCATCAGTGTTGTTAATACCTCTAGAGGGGTGGTTAAGTAATGGATTTGGTTCTATTATCTTAATTTCTCTCTATATACATATTGTTTTGTCATTTAGTTTTCTTCATAAGCAAGTTTTTTTCACATACTTAATCGATTTAGTATAAAATCCTCTGCCCTAGAATACGCTGTTAAATAGTGTGTATATTTAAAGCATAGGCTGTGTTGTTATATTCTTTTATTCAACCATATCTATGCAGCTTAGAATAAAGGAAATTTTATGTCTCTTATCGACTTTTCAGCTTCAGGGCTGTCGATTGTTCCCGCTGCTGTCGCACTTGGATTAGCTATTATTACTCGCCGAGTATTACTCTCATTGGGCATAGGTATTATTTTAGGGGCATTACTGTTAGCTGATTTTTCAGTACTCTCTTCTGCGACGTATATTTATAGTACAGTGCAAGGGGTTATTATTGAAGATGGAGGCATCAATACTTGGAATATGAGTATTGTCGCTTTCTTATTATTGCTAGGCATGATGACAGCAGTGTTAACACTGTCAGGTGGAACACGTGCTTTTGCTAATTGGGCAATGAATCATATTAAAAATAAAAGAAGCGCTTCTTTATTAGCGGCGTTTTTAGGTGTGTTTATTTTTATTGATGATTACTTTAACAGTTTAGCTGTTGGTTCAATCTCACGACCTGTTACAGACCGTTATAAGGTTTCTCGTGCTAAATTAGCTTATATCTTAGATTCTACCGCTGCTCCTATGTGTATCTTAATGCCAGTATCAAGCTGGGGCGCATATATCATGACCATTATTGGTGGGATATTAGTGAGTCATGGTATGACAGAATATTCTGCATTAGGTGCATATGTTGCTCTGATACCAATGAACTTTTATGCCGTGTTTACCTTATTGTTGGTATTTGCCGTTATCGTATTCAAACTTGATATTGGTTTGATGAAGAAGCATGAAATAAAAGCGGAACAACACACAGATCTAGACGATAAAAACCATGTTGATCTACAAGATGAGCTAGGCATTAAAGAGTCAACTCGCGGTAAAGTAGGGGACTTGGTTTATCCTATTGTTAGTTTAATCTTGGCTACTGTCTTCTTTATGGTATATACAGGCAACCTGGCTTTATCTGCTGATGGTAAAGCTTTTTCGGTATTAGGTGCATTTGAAAATACTGACGTAGGTACTTCATTGGTTTACGGTGGTTTAGTAGGATTAGGCTTTGCTTTATTAACTGTGCTTAAACAAAAGCAACCACTCTCACTTATTAAGTTTGCTTTGTGGGTTGGTGCTAAATCGATGTTTGGCGCGATTGTTATTCTATTTTTTGCTTGGTCAATTGGTAGTGTAATCGGTGATATGAATACCGGTGTTTACCTATCAAGCCTAGTGCAAGGAAATATTAACCTGCATTGGTTACCGGTTATTTTATTTGTTTTATCAGGTGCGATGGCATTTTCAACGGGTACTTCATGGGGTACTTTCGGGATCATGTTACCGATTGCCGGTGATATGGCTGCTGCAAGTGATTTAGCTATGATGTTGCCTATGTTAAGTGCTGTGTTAGCAGGATCTGTTTTCGGTGATCATTGTTCGCCTATTTCCGATACCACTATCCTATCTTCAACAGGTGCGCGTTGTGAGCATATTATTCATGTTTCAACACAATTACCTTACGCATTATCGATGGCATTTGTCTCAGTCGTTGGTTTCGTTGTGATTGGCTTTACTGGTTCGACGGTAACGTCATTAATTGCTGCATCACTGGCCTTTGTATTGGTTATTTTAGCCATGAAAGCTATTTCAAAACGCGAAAGCTAAAAAATACAGGTGTTGCTAAGACTATTTAGCAACACCCATTTCCAACCATCATGAATTCCTCTTGCTCCTCCCAACACCGTTAAACACACTTCGATGCCGTTCAATAGACCATAAATAAAGCTTAAAATGTATTTAAATAGTAGCAAACGCTATGATGCAGCTATGCAATCGTTTATGCTTTATTTTTATCATATAAAGCAACAAAGGAACTGATATGCGTATCACAGCTAATTTCGATGCTGGCAATATAGACGTTATTAATCAAGATGACAAAAAAGACATTCAATTGGCTATTCGCCGAGACGTTGGAGATGAGTTTTTCCAATGGTTTAACTTTCGCGTAGAAGGTCAAGTGGGTGAGCAATATGTATTTAACATTTTAAATGCTGCTGAATCTTCTTATGTAGAAGGGTGGGAAGATTACCAAGCCGTTGCTTCTTATGATCGTCAACACTGGTTTCGATTACCTACTTTCTATAAAGATGGCAAGCTAACCATTATTGCCGAAATGGAATGTGAAACGATTCAAATTGCTTACTTTGCCCCTTATAGTTATGAGCGCCATCAAGATCTTCTTGCCGCTGTACAGATGCATCCTTTAGTGAGTCTAGAGCATCTTGGTGAAACACTTGATAAACGTGATTTATCATTGGTTAAGGTGGGAGATGGCGACACCAACAAACGTAATATTTGGATCACAGCTCGTCAACATCCAGGTGAAACAATGGCAGAATGGTTAATCGAAGGGTTACTGCATAGTTTACTTGATAGCGACAACGCAACAGCAAAACTATTATTAGATAAAGCCAATTTCTACATCGTACCGAATATGAATCCTGATGGCAGTGTACGCGGACATTTACGTACTAATGCAGCAGGTATTAACTTAAATCGAGAGTGGCAAAGCCCTAGCCTTGAAAAGAGCCCTGAAGTTTTTCATGTAATTAAGAAAATGGAAGAGACTGGTGTTGATTTATTCTATGATGTACACGGTGATGAAGCATTACCCTTTGTATTCTTAGCGGGATCTCAAGGTACGCCAAGCTATAGTGAGCGTCTTGCGACTTTACGTGACCGATTCTCTGAAGTGTTAACATTGGCTAGTGCGGACTTCCAATCTGAGTTTGGTTACGATATTGATGCACCTGGTGAAGCGAATATGACGGTTGCAACTAACTGGGTTGCAGAGCGTTTTGATTGTTTAGCAAATACCTTAGAAATGCCATTTAAAGACAATGATAACTTACCTGATTTAACCATGGGATGGTCGCCAGAGCGTTCAATTAAGTTAGGAGAAGCTTCTTTAGTCGCGATGTTAGCAGTGGTTGATGATCTAAGATAATCAGCGATTTACTTACCTAACATATAAGCGCTAACACCTTGACTGAGTTAGCGCTTTTTTATTTACAGCTCGATAGTTATACCAATCACACTAATTAACTGATCTATTTTACTTGCTAAAATAACTTATTTCTTCGTTGTAATTTTCGCAAATAGAACAACTATTTAACTCAAATTACGCCTTAAACTAAGTCATTTTTTCTGCGCAAAATTTAGATCACTTATTTAATATAATTGGTATTATAACTTGATATTTATAACTTAATTTTTATAACAAGGAAGCTAAATCATGATAAGTCGCGGTATTTTTATCTTTAGCACAACATACTCCCAATAAATCATCTATAAAGTGATTTAAGGCTCTCTGTTCTATCTGTTTAATTTTATCCTGTATATCTTTTGTGAGCATATGGTACATACTTGCGGCGCCAAAATCGCCAAAGATGATGTTTGAGTGCTGATCAAAAAGCGTATTATGGGCATATAAATCGCCATGGCAAACTTGATTAGCGTGTAAGTGTTCAAACACCTCTTGCATCTGTTTAACTATTTTCTCAATACTTTCAATGGTCAAAGTGAAGTTGTCAGCAAATGTATCTCTTGTACAACTGTCAAGACTAGGCGGTAAACCTAGGTTTTTATATGTAGCTGGAATCAGTTCCATGACTAATGCGAGGCAATCACTTTCATTCACCTGCCCCACTGATTTAACCAAGTTATTATGGTTACCCACTTTTAAACAAGCTTGCAATTCATCTTGCGGATAGCCATCACTGGTAACTTCACCTTTAAATACTTTTACCGCAATTTGCGCGGGAAAAAGTCCTGCTTCATTAACATCACCTAACCAATTAGCTTGATAAATCATACCAGAAGCACCTTGTCCTAAGGTCTCATTTAATTGCAACGAACTTGAAGCAACCTCAGGTACTGATTGGATAGGCAGAGTATGCGAGCAAAAAGGGTTGCCAGAAAAGGCAAACCAAGCCAGTTTCGGTAAGCGTAATAACTGTGTTGGGAAGTCGGTCAGTTGGTTTGCTGAAATACGTAACAATTCAAGTTCATGTAATTGGTCCATATTCTCAGGTAATGTTTGTAATTGATTTCCTGCTAAAGCCAATTTCTTTAAACGAGGGCGCTGGCCAAGTGTCTGTGGTAACTGAGTAATTTTGTTGTCAGTTAAAATCAACCAGCGTAAGGGTAAAGGTAATGCTGTTTCCGGTACGGTAGTGATTTGGTTTGATTTAAAGCCAATCATTTCTAAGGCTGGACATTGCCCGATACTAGCAGGTAAAACAGTAAATAAATTATTTGATGCAAATAGGATCTTAAGCTTAGTTAACTGTTTTATTTCACTCGGTATATCGCTTAATTGATTGTTAGATAAGTCGAGCACTTCTAAGCTATCAGCTAAGGTTAAAATTTCCATGGGAAATGTGGTTAGTGCTTCTGATAGCTTTAAGCGTTTTATACCTTTGAGTTTTCCGGCTTTGAGTGCTGCAAGTGTCTGCAAAATAATATTCCTAATCTGATCATTAATTTATAGCCACATAATATAATAAATAAGTCGCTAATAGCCACATCATACAAGCAATTACAAAGTCTATTATTTGCTGATTTCTAGGCTTAGATAAAATAGGTGATAGTTTTTGTCCTAACAATGATAATCCAAAAAACCAGATAAACGATCCACTCACACCACCAAATACAAACCAAGGACGCTCTGCTGCCGTTAAATTCGCTGCAAACCCACCTAGAATAACAACAGTATCGATATAAACATGTGGATTTAAGATGGTGAACGCACAACAAGCTAAAACAATCGCTTTAAAGCTTCGACTGGCGTTATCCTTTGCTAAATCATTGCCTCCTTTAAAAGCACTTTTGAAGCATAAAAAACCATAATAAAACATGAATACAGCACCGAGTATGCCGATTGCCATTAACAACCATGGGTTTGAATTAAAGATTTTTGCGCCGCCCCATACACCAATAGACATAAATAGCGCATCGGCGAGAGAGCAGAATAAAGCCACAAAAAGATGGTGTTGGCGTTTAATACCTTGATTTAGTACGAAGGCATTCTGCATACCAATTGGCATAATTAAAGTCGCCATTAAGGTTAAGCCAGTAAAATAAGTACTAATCATATTCTCTCTCTCTAATCTTGTGTGTAAGTCGTTATCAGAGAGCGCACTATAAATATATTTTCATTGTTAATATAGCTAATAAATTTAATGTTTAATTAATTTTTCTAATGATATCGTGTTAAGCTGTTGTTTTGATAAATAGCCTGTGTAAAGGGGTGAGCAGATGGATTTAAGCAACATTGATTACAAGTTACTAAAAGCCTTGGATGCTGTGGTGATGGAGCAAAGTTTTGAACGTGCTGCCAAACGTTTATTTATTACTCAATCTGCCATTTCACAACGCATAAAGTTATTAGAAAAGCAGTTTGGTGAGCCCTTATTGATTCGTTCAACACCACCTCAGTCTTCACGATTAGGACGAGTTTTATTAGGGCATTATCAACGCGTGTTACAACTGGAAATGGAGTTGAATCAACAACTGGATCAGCAAAGTAATCAAGCACAAGTATTACCATTGGCTGTCAATGCAGATAGCCTTGCCAGTTGGTTAATCACTGCATTAAGCCCAATTATCCAAGAGCAGAATGTTCAACTTAATTTATTTGTACAAGATGAGTCGACGACCTGGGAAAGAATGCGCAGCGGTGAAGCGCTTGCTTGTTTAACCAGTAAAGAAAAAGCGATTAGCGGCAGTGATAGTCATTTTCTTGGTTATATGGAATATGTTTGTGTTGCTAGCCCTGATTTTATTGCACGTTTCTTTAAGCAAGGTGTTAATAGAGAAAGTTTGCGACGTGCACCAGCAATGTCCTTTGATCAACATGATGATATGCACTTTTCATTTATGAGAGAGCATTTTCAATTACAGATGGGGCATTACCCTTGCCATACAATTCGCTCTTCAGAAGCGTTTGTTGACCTGACCTTAGCGAGTGGGGCGTATAGCTTTAATAGTACCTTCAGTGTTGAACAGCATTTGCAAAGCGGACGTTTAGTTGACCTATTACCGGAGCACAGAGTGCAGGTTCCTTTATACTGGCATTGCTGGCAATTAGGTGGTGAAATGATGAAACAATTAACCCAACAAATTGTGCAATATTCTCGTCAAGTATTGAATCAACATAAGCTCAATTAGCCTGTTACTCTACTATATTGACAGGCTGATCTAGATTTAACTTCCAGACATCATTGCTTTTAGTGATACAGATGTCTGCCAAGGTATGCTTTCTTAATTCATCAAGGAACGCCTGCATCGCTTTATGGAAAATAGGTTTGGCTAAACAAACGCTATCTAAACGACAGGGAGGTTCCTGACAATTAACCGGAGATAAGTTTGTTTCCATTACTTCAATAATATCACCGAGATTGATTTGCTCCGCAGGTTTAGCCAGCTTAATACCACCACTTTTGCCTCGTATGGTTTGAATAAACCCCGCTTTCCCTAAATGATGAATCACTTTAGTCAGGTGATTAAACGAGATATCAAACAGTTCAGCGATTTCATTGGCTTTGGATAACGCGGTTTGATCGACCTGTGTGTTTAAATAAATTAAAACTCGAACAGCGTAATCTGTGTGCTTAGTAAGTTGCAATATATGACCTTTTAATAATGATTAATGGTGTTTTGTAACCCACCTCTAATGAATTACTTTTAATTATGCATTTTAATTGCATCTTTTGAAATAAGTATTTAATATACATCTTAAATTTAAATAAGCATTTAAAATGCAACTTAATGAGGTGGCACATGTTAACAGATAATGAGATTAAAATAATTAAAGCGAGTACTCCTGCTTTGGCTGAATATGGCGAGCAGATCACTGGACGTTTTTACCAAATCTTATTGGAAAAAAATCCTGAGTTAAAAAATATCTTTAACATGACTAACCAAAAATCAGGTAATCAAAAACATGCATTAGCAATGGCAGTTTATGCTTTCTCAAAATACGTTGATGATTTATCGGTTATTTTAGGCGACGTAGAGCGTATTGCACAAAAGCACGCTAGTTTAGGTATTAAAGCAGAGCATTACCCGCTAGTAGGAAGCGCATTGTTAGAAGCTATTGAAGAAATCTTAAACCCTGGCGAAGAGGTTATTTCAGCTTGGGCGAGTGGTTATGGTGTACTAGCGAATGTATTCATCGAACGAGAAAAAGCACTATACGAAGAAAATGCTAAGAAAGAGGGTGGTTGGTTAGATACTCGTGATTTTACTATTGTAAAAATGCACCAAGAAACACCGCTTATCACTTCTTTTTACTTACAACCTTCTGATCAAGGTACTGTTGCTGCATATACTGCAGGCCAATATATTAGTGTTCATCTACATCCTGAGGGACAAGAATACCAACAAATTAGACAATATAGTTTATCTGGCGCTTTTGATCAAAAGGGTTACCGTATCTCGGTTAAAAAAGAGTTAAACGCACAGGGCGAAGGCCTTGTTTCAAATTACTTACACGACCAGTATAAAGTGGGCGACACGCTTAAAGTAACACCACCATGCGGTGAGTTTGTGTTACAAGAGTCAACTAACCCTGCGGTATTAATTAGTGGCGGTGTTGGAATTACACCAATGCAAGCGATGTTAGAAACCTTAACTCAGCAAGCACAGCCACGCGATATACACTTTATCCATGGTAATCAAAATCAGCAACATCAAGCCTTTAAAACTGAACTGGATTCATTGGTTACACAAGGTAAGGTTAAAGCACATTGTTTCTACCAAGAAACAACAGCTGAAGGTGAGCACAAAGGCATGATCGATCTACAGAAAATTAGCGATTCATTACCTGCTGGTGCAGAGTATTATATTTGTGGGCCGTTAGCGATGATGAAAGCAGTATATCAACAGCTAAAAACATTGCAGATTGCTGACGATAAAATACATTATGAAGTATTTGGGCCTAATAAAAGTCTAGCTTAAACCTGTCTAGTTTAGTTTATTTAGGTTAAATCTATTTAGCTTAAAGCGAATAGGGCTGTTTTATAAAACAATAAAGCAGCCTAGTTTGACCAATAAAATAGTCAGTGCTGTCTTTGATAAGGATAAGCTAAGTTGCTAAAGGCGTTATATATTAGCTAGCAGTAATACCAATCTGTAAAATTAACTGGTCAGTTGCATCCAATCCCTAAAGCACATACTTTTCACCCTGAGAGGGATGCTGACAAAGTCA